>JAPLXT010000096.1 GCA_026395935.1 Candidatus Nomurabacteria bacterium
GAGTTACCTTTGTTTTCTAACTTATGATATAATATTTAGAGTATTTATTAATCACTAATTTTTATTTCTATGAAAACTATATCAAAATTTTCTATCTTAATTGTTTTCTTATCACTATTCATCAGCACTCCACTTTTCGCAGCGACGCCCCCCCCCACAACACCTACCAGTAGTTCCTCTAAAGCAATAATTTTGGCTGATGTAAATATAAATGAAGCCAAAATTGTAAAACAAGAAAATAATAAATTTGATATATCTTTTATACTTTCAAATGGTAAGGGAATTCAGACTGGAGTAAAATATGGCATAATTTTAGTAGAAACTTCTGCAAAAGAACAATCTATTGTTGACGAGAAAGTTTATGAAGAATCATTAACTTTATATGAAAACAAAACGATACAAAAAGAGATTACTTATACAGCCCCAGAAATTTTAGATGGAACATTTTCATTGTATATAATAAGTAAAAACGAAGAAGGATTTCCTTATAGTACTGGACTTCTTGGAACTGTTAGACTTAAAGCTTCGCAAAAGGGAATTTACATTTCTTCAGGATCTTGTTTTCTTAAAATTCCTGGAGAGAAAACTCAATCTGCTTATAAATTAAATCCATCATTAGATATAGATCCAAGTGAAAATATATCTATATCGTGTTTTGCAAATAATTCTTCAGACAAAGAAGTACAAGTTAATTCTGTTTTAGAAATAAGAAAAAATAATTCTTATGGCCAATTAGTTGAATTAGGAACAATAGATGTTCAATCAATTAATTATAAATCCAAAGAATCTAAATTATTTTCAATAACTTTACCTAATATAAATAAATCAGGTATATATTATGCGACTATTGCTTTAAAAGAGGGAGATATCTTATCAAATAAGGTAAGTTTTTCTTATATAGTTAGGGGAAGTTCTGCAACTATTAATAATGTATTTATGGATAAAGATTATTATCAAAAAGGGGAAACTGCAAATGTATCACTCCTGTGGAATACTATTGTAGGTAAATTAGTTAGAGGTGAGGCGACAAATAATGGTTCTGTATCTGCTACAACTTTAATTAAAAATAGCGATGGTAAAGAATGTTCAAATCAGATTATAACTCCTTTAATCTTTGATTTAACAAAACCTAAAACCGAAATACCTATCAATATCAAGAAAAATTGTTTCAACCCAACAGTAACAATTACTTTGAAAGATAATACAAATAAAGTTCTTGATGAAAAAAGCTTTACAACACAGACTGTCTCAGTTAAAAAACCAACAAACACGGCTCCAATTATAATTATAATATTATTAATAATTGTTGCAGTAATTTTATATATGTATAAAAAAAATAAAAGAAGTATTAATTCTGAAACCAACAAAAATAACAATATAGAAACAAAGATTATAATATTATTTATCTTTTTGTTTGGAACGCTCTTGTTTACAAATAATGCTTATGCTGGTAGTTATTATGAGACTATGAGTATTTCTGGTACTTCTTGCTATATCGCATACAGTGCAAATATTGACAAACCATCTGGCTACGTAGTAAACGATACTTTAACAGCAAGTGCTACTATAGGTGCGTGTGGTTGTAGCGATGGAAGAGCAGTTTTTTGTGGAATACAATCAACAGTAGCACAAGGTGGAAGTCTACTAGCTCCGACAACACCTCAATTATTGAGTCAGTATGCTGGTAGTGGAACATCTGGTTCATATTCATATCAATTACCTAGTTGGGGTGGTAGTGGTCAAGTAAATTTTCAATCCTTTATTAACACTAGTTTTGGAGGTACAAGTATTGCCTTTTCTGTTTCAACCCCTCCCGCTGTTAGCTTGAGTGTTTGGGCTGATAACAATGCTATTACTTCCGGCTCACAAGCTCATATTCATTGGGCGTCTACTAATGCAGTCTCTTGTATTTCTACGGATGGTGGTACTTATGACACACGTTTATCTGGAGATTATTATAATACACCAACAGCTGATAAAACATATTCAGTTACTTGTTTTGATACAGGTGGTGGTAGTACTGTTAAATCAACAACAGTTTTTGTAACACCGCCAGCGCCGACGGTAACAGTAAGTGCTAGTCAAACAAACGTCTCTTATGGTGGTGCAGTTTCTGTTAGTTGGAAACCTCTAAATGCAACACACTGTGAATGTATATATACAGGTTCAGGTGGTGGATCTTGTGGGCAGGGTATATTAGCTACACAAGCGTCTTCTCCTGTTTCTTTTACACTAACAGAGAATACTACATTTAATGTTACTTGTAATAATAATCCATTATGATTATTTAATGATAGTAAAAAACACCTAATTTTAGGTGTTTTTTACTATGTGACATATATCTATTATATTACCTTAATCCGTCCAAGCTATTGAACCATAAAGAAGTATTGACAATTTGTTGTTTGTGTCTTATACTTGAAATAAGAATGTAAATTAAAACTATATACAATGAAAAATTTTTTCGCCTTAGTATTGGTCATTATTTGCATAAATTGCAAAAAAGACCCTGCAATACTGGTTCCACCAGTATTTGGAATAAATATTACCCCCTCAAGCATGCTTGCTTATGGAGGTAATGCTACCATCAATATTGTTTCTAAAAATACCGATTACATAACAGTAAACGGAAAAGCATTTTCACTCTCATTCGAAACAGGAGCTTTATTTCAAACAACATCTTTTGAAATAGTTGCCTTCAATTCTGATGGTACGACTAAACAGACAATAACTGTCAATGTAGACAAAGCACCTCTTCCAATTTTGGAAGTGTTGTTTACTAAAGACACACTTGTCTTTGGAGATAAAACCAAGTTCTCTTGGAAAGCTTCCGGATTAGTGAGTTTTCTCACTTTAGATGGAGTTTCAATAGGGAATCCGGGGTCTTTTGATACTCCACCCCTATACAAAACTACGGAATATAATTTAACTGTTACTGGTCCCGGTGGATCAAAAACAGAAAAAGTTATTATTTCTGTGGGTGATTGGACTACATCCAAGCTTGGACTTTTGACTTATAACAATCCATCTTGGACTGTTATTGGTGCTAATGTTACAGCAGACGACGGCAAGATATATTTTTTTCCATATGATCCTACGGAGAAAATGTATTTTAATGTCGATGGTGCTTATGGTTTGAATAGTAATGTTGGCAAATGGAACTTCAATGACGATGAGACTGAAATCATCATCAATAGTATCTATCACAGAAAAATCACTAAATTAACCACGACCGATTTTGGTTGGAAGGTTGATGCAGTGAATAGTAGAGGTGAAAAGACTTTTGTTGAAGTTATTTCAAAAAGAAATCTCTAATTATATAAAAAGGTGTTAGCTTTATGCTAACACCTTTTCATATTGTCTTATGCTCTATTCTTTAGTGCATTCTTGATTGTCTCACTATCGGAATATTCAAGCTCGGTACCAGTAGAAAGTCCACGACCGAGAGAGACGATATTTAATTTAAATTTATCTTGTAGGGGTATTAAAATTTCTCAACCAATAGATTCTATTGAAAATCTTGAACTTGTATCTAATCTTAATGATACAGAAAAAACAATTTTAGATATGTATAAAAATAATCAATTTGTTTATCAAGATAGTGAACTTTCTAGGGTCTGGCATGGTTCTGATAATTCCTAGTCGCCCCCGCCAAAAATCCAAAAAGCCTCCGCCCCGCATTCCTCCCGCACTCTCCTGCGGGGCGGAAAACCAAACCCAATCCCGCCCTATTTCAAAAAGAATAAGTCTCGGTTTTGCGAATCCTCCCTCCCGCAATTTAGTTTCGCAAAACCGAGTCCATTTTCCTGAACGGCTCATTTGGTGGTATTTGAGCCGTTTAGAGTTTCCCCGCACTTTCTCTTTGAGAAAGCTCTGTGCTACTGCACAGAGGTGCTTTAGCACGCGGGGAACGCTAGTGATTATAATTTTGAAAATAGGTTCTAACTTGGTACAATAGAGACACCA
>JAPLXT010000079.1 GCA_026395935.1 Candidatus Nomurabacteria bacterium
TATGATTAACAAAAGTTCTATAAAGGTCATATTGGCATTTACAGGGGTTATATTACTCGGTCTTATATCTCTTGTAATTCTAGATTCATACAAGACGGATGATGGAGCCACGAAGACCAATAGTGCGAATTTGACAAAATAGGATTATTTGCTAGTATAGGTTTGTAGCCGTAGAAAGTAGGTGACGCAAGTCTTAATGTCCTGCTGAGGTTTTCCTCCTCTCCTTACTAAGGAGAGGACCGAGGAGAGGTTCTTAATTAATCAGGAACCTCTCTCCAACTCTCTCCTTGTAAAGGAGAGAGGGAAATACTTAACGGCCTTAATAGGTCGATTTTTTTATTTAGAGAGAAAAAACAATATGCCAATTACATTAGAAAAAAAGAAAGAGCTTGTGGCTGGTTTAGAAGGTGCACTTAAAAATGCAAAGTCTGTTGTTTTTGTGAAGTTCGATAAATTGACAGTAGCTCTCAATAATGCACTTCGTCGCAGTCTACAGACTGAAGAAGTAGGGTATACAGTAGCAAAGAAAAGTTTGCTCAAGCGTGCTCTGGCCTCCTTTGGAGTGACAGGGGATGCACCTGAAATACCAGGACAGATCGCAGTAGCATACAGTACTGATTTACTAGCAAGTTCACGTGGAATCTTTGACTTCCAAAAGGGGCACAAAGATAACGTAGCAATCGTTGGAGGAATTTTCGAAGGTAGATATATGTCTGCTTCTGAAATGCTTTCAATCGCTACGATTCCTCCACTACAAACTTTGCGTGGTATGTTCGTCAATATCATCAATTCACCAATACAAAGGTTTGCAAGTGTGCTTGATCAAATCGCTCAAGCAAAATAATTATTATTTAATTTTAAATTAATTTTATGGAAGAAACAAAAGCAAGTGAAATCAGCGTTCCTGCAAAGTTTAAGGACATAGTGAAAAAGATTGAAGAAATGTCTGTTATAGAATTACATGAACTCGTAAAAGTATTAGAAGAGAAGTTCGGAGTTTCAGCTCAAGCAGCTGTAGCCGGTCCAGCAGCAGGTCCTGCAGAAGAAGTAGAAGCTAAGAGTACTTTTACTGTAGAGCTTACAGCTTCAGGTGAACAAAAAATTGCAGTTATGAAAGTTGTCAAAGAAGTTCTAGCCCTTGGACTCAAGGAAGCTAAAGACCTAGTTGATGGTGCTCCTTCAGTACTTAAAGAAGGTATGAAGAAAGAAGAAGCTGATGATTTCAAAAAGAAAATCGAAGCAGCAGGTGGAAAGGTAACTTTGAAGTAATATCTCCCCCTGCGAAGGGGGAGTGCCCGAAGGGCGAGGGGGTGAACTAGTCAATAAACACCCCTCCGGTCTAAAGACCACCTCCCCTTCGCAGGGGAGGAAAAAGCACCCTGCAAGCGAAGCTTGCAGGGTGCTTTTTGTTGGCGTATACTAGGGTTTGTATGGAAACACTAGCAAAGCTTTTTGGGGGTCAGGCACGAGTCAAGATAATGCGCCTTTTTTTATTAAATAATGAGAGTGTATTTGAAGTAGAAGATGTAGTCAGTCGCAGTCGAGTCACGAAAGCCAATTCTCGCAAAGAGATCAATGCTTTACATGCGATGGGTTTTATCAAGCAGAAGAATGTAGTTCACGAAGGAACGCGCGGAGCAAAGAAGAAGGTTCCTGCTTGGCAGTTGGATTCTTCTTTTCCTTATATTAATTCTATCCGTGATTTACTTGTAGATCCATCTCTTCTTTTACGAGAAGATTTATCTCAGCGCTTCAAACAAATCGGCAAGATCAAGCTCATGATCGTCTCTGGTATCTTTATCGGTAGTGAGAAGAGTAGGGTAGACATATTGATAGTCGGCGACAAGCTCAAGAAGAATATCATCCAGCAGATTGTGAAGAGTCTCGAGTCTGAGATAGGCAAGGAGCTCGACTATGTAGTCCTTGATTCCGAAGAATTCAAATACCGTATCGATATGTATGACAAGCTAGTTTGCGATATAATGGACCTCCCTCACGAGAAAATCGTTGATAATGGCCAGTTGTCCACCTATATATCTAAAAAGAAATAGTAATGCTATAATATAGCCAGTGCTCCACTTGGTCGACACTTTGTGAGTACCTTATTATTTTTTAAATATTTTTTTAAATATCATGACATTTTTACAGAATTTAAGTTTAGTTTTTAGTGATTCACTATTGGGTCTTTGGTATGGTTTTATAAATTTTGTACCTAGTTTATTGTTAGCAATAATTTTATTCATCATTGGTTGGGTAGTAGGCTCTATCGTTGGCAAAGCAATTGCTCAAGTTATTTCCGCCTTGAAGATTGATAAGCTTTTCGAAAGTGCTGGAATAGAAGAAGTTACAACTCGCATGGGTATGACTTTGAATGTTGGTAAATTCTTTGGAGTTATCGTAAAGTGGTTCATCATCATCGTATTCTTAATGGCCTCACTTCAGATCGTAGGACTTACACAAGTAAACGACTTCCTCCGAACAGCAGTTTTGTTCTACTTACCAAAAGTTATCATCGCAGCTATTGTTCTAGTTATCGCTACTATCATCGCAGATGTAATGCAGAAGTTGGTTCTTGCTTCAGCTAAGGCAGCTAACATATCTTCCGCAAACATGCTTGCTTCTATCACTCGTTATGCTATCTGGGGCTTTGCATTTATCATCGCACTTTCTGAACTAGGCATTGCCAGTGCATTCATGCAGATTCTATTCACAGGGCTTATCGCCGCTCTTGCTCTCGCACTCGGACTTTCATTTGGTCTCGGTGGTAAGGAAGCCGCAGCTATTGCTATAGAAAAGATCTCAAAAGAGATGTCTTCCAAGTAGTAATATATCGTTTAAAATAAAGGATAAATTGGGCCGCAGGCGAAAGCCTGCGGCCCTTTCCTTTTTTCCTCTTAATTTCCTTGACTTATTTTTATCGTTAGTATAGAATACTCATCACGATGTTAATGAATAAAAATCACCAAGAAAAGCGGTAAAAGTAAGACCAATTGGTTTCGCTTTGTCCGCCAAAAGGCGGATTTTTTATTTAAAGACATCGAGAATGATATTTGAAAACTGAATGCTGTTCTCGCTCACTGTTATCCTTTAATTTTAGAGGGTCTTTTCAATCGAGCGGGAAACAGAACACAACAATAATTAATTGATGTATAAGTATAGAAGGAAGCGGTTCCTGAGAATACTTACATCCATCTGCTTTCGAGCAGATGGTTTTTAAATTTCCTAATAGGAAATTAAGAGTATATGGCGGATGCCTAGACTAAAAAAGGCGATGAAAGACGCGGCATGGCGGCGATATGTTTCGGGGAGGTGCCTAGCAACCTTTGATCCGGAAGTTTCTGAATGGGGAAACCCCTCTTAGTAACCCTAAGAGACGACTGCACTTGATGTAGTCGAGCATACCAAGGGAAGTAAAACATTTCAGTACCTTGAGGAAAAGAGAAAAATATTTATTTTCTGAGTAGCGGCGAGCGAAAAGGAAAGAGCCCAAACCGTATTTAGTAATATTTACGGGGTTGTAAGGTGACAATGTAGATTTATCTAGAGAAGTTACAAAATGTGTTATTAGATTAAACTTCTGGAAAGGAGTGCCACAGACGGTGATAGCCCGGTGATCGAAAATTTCACATCTTCTTTATTGTCATTCTTGAGTAACTCAAGACACGAATAGCTTGAGCGAATCCGCCAGAACTAACTGGCAAGGCTAAATACTTTTTTAGATCGATAGTGAACTAGTACCGTGAGGGAAAGGTGAAAAGAACCCCGATGAGGGGAGTGAAATAGACCTGAAACCATATACTTACAAGGAGTCGGAGCGGGCAACACTTTGTGTTTGACATTTATGTCGAAGATAAAGTGTTGTCCGTCACGGCGTGCCTATTGAAGAATGAGCCAACGAGTTTATTTATGCTGCAGGCTAAGCTGTTAGAACAGTGGAGCCTTAGGGAAACCGAGTGTTAATAGCGCGAAAAATTAATGTAGTATAAATAAGACCCGAAGCGAGGTGAGCTTGCCATGAGCAGGATGAAGTTTGTCGAAAGATAGATGGAGGTCCGAACCGGTGACCCGTGCAATAGTCTCGGATGACTTGTGGTAAGGAGTGAAAAGCTAATCGAACCTCGTAATAGCTGGTTCTCTCCGAAATAGCTTTAGGGCTAGCGTTGTGTGTTCCTCTTGGGGGTAGAGCACTGGAAGATTTCGACAGGGAGCAATCTCGCGACATCTATCAAACTCCGAATACCAAGAATTAAAAACACAGCAGTTAGGCTATGGGGGCGAAGCTCCATCAGCCAAAAGGGAAACAGCCCAGATCTCTAATT
>JAPLXT010000077.1 GCA_026395935.1 Candidatus Nomurabacteria bacterium
CTTGATTTTTAAGGATTTTTTCTGTGGATAAAAGACGGATAAAGGTCAAACGTTTAGATATTTGTGGTCACAAGTATTTTTCTACTGAAAAATCTCGCGACCCCGCCTCACGCTGTCGCGTTCCGGCTTGCACAAATTATGAGATTATAAGTATATAATCTCATAATTTGTGCACCCGCCAGGACTCGAACCTGGAACATCTGCTTCGAAGGCAGGTATGATATCCGTTTCACTACGGGTGCATAAAATATAACACTTATATTATACATCATTAAGGATTCTTTACAAAATATCCTTAATTACCAAGCTAAAAAAATAATTGCATTTAATCATTAAAAATACTATAATATTCATCAGTTATAAACACATGCGGTGTTGGTTTAGTGGTAGAACACGTCCTTGCCAAGGATGAGACAGGAGTTCGATTCTCCTACGCCGCACAAAATTTAACTTTAAAATTATAATTTCATATCCTAAATTAGGAAGAAATAATATATGGCATCTCAGCCTATAAACAACTCAAAAATACCTGATTATGTTACACATGTAACAAAAACACTCGAAAAGGCAAATTTTGAGGCTTTTCTTGTTGGTGGTTGTGTTCGTGATCTTATTCTCGAAAGAGAGCCTAAAGATTGGGATATTACAACAAATGCCAATCCTGAAGAAATCATTGCTTTGTTTGAAAAGACTATATATGAGAACAAATTTGGAACAGTGGGTGTTTGTATGCCCATAAACGAAGAGAATAACGTTACACATGTAACAAAATATCATATTATTGAGGTTACCCCTTATAGAACTGAAGCAAAATATAGCGATTTTCGCCATCCTGACGAGGTGTTATTCAGTAAAAACATAGAAGATGACCTAAAAAGACGAGACTTTACCATAAACGCCTTAGCTTATAATGTAGAAAAGGGACAGATAATTGACTTGTATAAAGGACAGACTGATATAAAGGACAAAGTTATACGAGCGGTAGGGAAGCCAGACGATAGATTTCAGGAAGATTCCTTACGTATGCTCCGAGCCGTTAGATTCTCGGTTCAACTAGATTTTGTAGTTTCATATGAAACCATGCAGTCTATAACTGATAATGTTAGCTTTATTAAGAACGTTTCATTTGAAAGAATCAGAGATGAATTCACAAAAATAGTAGAAAGTCGCAATAGTATGCAGGGGATTGGGCTCTTGCAAAAGCTTGGGCTACTCAAATACATAATTCCAGAACTGGAAGAGGGAATCGGCTGTATTCAAGGTGGGGCTCATAAATATGACGTATTCGTTCACTTGCTTGAAGCCTTAAACCACGCAAGCGAGAAGGATTGGCAACTTGAGATAAGACTAGCTGCTCTTTTTCATGATATAGGAAAGCCAAAGTCTCGAAGAGATGGGACCAAGAAGGAATACACTTTTTATGGTCATGAGGTTATAGGAGCACGACTTGCCAAGCAAATAATGGAACGCCTTAAATATCCTAAAAAATCCACAGACCTTGTCGTTTCACTCGTTCGCAACCACATGTTCTTCTCTGACACTGAACAGATCTCTCTTTCCGCTGTCCGTCGAATAGTCCAAAAGGTTGGAAAGGAATATATCTGGGATCTTATGAATGTACGTGAGTGCGACAGGGTAGGGATGAGTAAGTCCGAAGCTCCATACCGTCTCCGCAAATATCACGCAATGATAGAGGAAGTCCTCCGTGATCCTATCTCCGTCGGACAGCTAGCTATAGATGGAAAATATATGATGGAGGTGTTACATATGAAACCGGGGCCACGAATGGGATGGATCTTAAATGCACTTCTCGAAGAAGTACTCGACGACCCAACAAAAAACACCAAGGAACATCTTGGTGAACTCGTGAGCTCTTTAGATATACTTGGTGATGCCGAACTCAAAACACTAGGGGAGAGAGGAAAAGAAACAAAAGAAAAATTAGAAGAAGAAGAAATAGACAAGTTACACAAAAAGCATGGGGTATAAACACATGTTAACTATTGATTTATAACTTAACATAATATATAATATAATTATGAAAAATAAGGACACAAAAATATTTTTTAGTACTATCGAGGTAGCAAAACTTCTACATATATCTAGAATCGCCGTATTTAATAAAATAAAACAAGGGATATTAAAAGAGGAAAAATTGGGTAGAAATTATATTATTCCACGCGAAGAAATAGAACATCTCTTAGATCATAAAAAAAATATATCAGAAAAAGATAAAAAAGAAGTTAAGTTAGCAGTAGAAAGAGCTGTAAGGGAATATGGTCAAGCTATTCGTATGCTTGGGAAAGAATAATATGAAAATAGAAAGACTTTTAATTAAAGAAATAGAATTAGTTGCTTATGACCTAGCTCAAGCTCATATGAAATGGAATGAACCTATTCCTGATTTTTCAACTAGATTCCCAGAAGTCCTTGAGAGGTGTATAGAGGCTCCTTATCAAACATTCAGTGGACAATTATATCCAGGATTGATTAAAAAGTCAGCAATACTTTTTTATTTAATGATTAAAAATCACCCATTCCAAAATGGAAATAAAAGAATCGCTGTTACAACTCTATTATATTTCTTGTATAAAAATAAAAAATGGTTAAAAATAGACAATCAGAGATTGTATAATTTTGCCCGCTGGGTTGCTGAAAGTGACGCTACTTTAAAAGATGAAACAGTTAATGCTATTGAAAAAATATTGAAGGATAATATTGTGAATAAATAGATAGGTTACACAAAAAGCATGGGGTATAAAAATAGCCAGGTTGAACTCTGGCTATTTAAATATTTTACCAACTAACTCCTAAATAATACCCATCTTTATTTAGGAAATAATTTTTTAGTTCATAATCACAGAGGCGAAATTGAACTGGCTCAAATCCATTTTCTTCAAGCATCTCAACTAAAAATTTTCCCACACTACCTACATTGTATAGGTAGCCAGTTTTTTTATTTTTAGTTATACGATAACTAGCTAGATAAAGCAATGGGTATTTTGATAGTCCTTTCTGAGCTAAAGCAATCATTTTTCCCTCAGTTATAGAATCAAAAATGTCTTGAGCTTGTTTTTTTAACGAAGCAAGTCTTTCTTCTTTTTCTTTAGCCTCTTTTTGAGTTCTTTCTTCTATTTCATTTTTTTGAAATAATAAAACCTCGTTTGTTAATTTTTGAATTAATTCATTTTTATTCATTTTTAAATATTTTAAGATTTAATATTAGATTATATATATACAATCAATATGTCAAATATGTTCCACATTATTAACCAAGCATATTCATAAAAACATAAATATATCTTTATACACTCAATATATTTTTATGTAGAAGTGTGGAAGTTTATTGACACAAAATGATTTTAGATATATATTTTAGTTATATGATAAATAAAAAAGGATTAATAAACTTAGGATTTGGAGACAAGGAAGCTAGTGTTTATTTAGCTTTGCTTGAGCTTGGTCCATCAACAACTGCAGAAATTTCTGGAAAAGCTGGAATAAACAGGACAACAGGGTATGACATACTAGAATCATTAATAAATGACGGACTTGTAAGTCCACTAGGAGAAACAAAGATTCAGAAATTTGTAGCCGAAAATCCAGATAAAGTGATTGTCTTCTTAGAGAATAAAATAAAAATTGGAGAAAAAAGACTTAGGCAGGCATATAATATACTGCCTGAACTTTTTTCAATATACAATATCGAAGAAAAGCCAAAGGTTAAATATTATGAAGGAATTAATAGAATGAAAGAGGCTTTTGAAGATACTTTAACATCCAAAGAAGAAATTTTGGCTTATGCCATTGGGAGTGATGCAATTAAATCTGTTGGAAATGAATATGTAGAAGATTATATAAATAAAAGAGTAATAAAAAATATTAAGATTAGAGTTATTTGTCCCAATGATAGAGATAGTTTAACTATGATTAATAAAAACAAGGAGCAACTAAGAGAATCAATAGTTATTCCGGAAGATAAATTTCATTTTTCAGTTGAAACTGATATTTATGATAATAAAATTTTAACAATTTCTTGGAAAGAAAAATTTGCAGTACTAATTGAGAGTAAAGAAATTGCCGACGCTCAGAAAAAAGTTTTTGAACTCGCTTGGCTAGGGGCAAAGAGTTTGAATAAAAAAAATAATTACTAAACAAACGTGCTACATTTTCTGCACCTGCAGAAAATGTAGCACTTTTTTAGTTTTTAATATAGAAAATTATTTAATTTCAATTTGGATAGGACAGTGGTCGGAGCCGAAATAGTCGGAGAGGGTTTTGAAACTTTTTATATTTTTTATGAAAGATTGATTGGTGAAGAAGTAGTCTATGCGCCAGCCAACGTTGCGATCACGGGCACGAGTCTTCATGTCCCAGTAAGTATAGATATCTTTTTTGTCAGGATAAAAATTACGGAATATATCCACCCATCCATTGTTCACGAGCTCATCCATCCACTCACGCTCAATGGGGAGGAAGCCAGTATTGTCTTCATTTTCTCTTGGACGAGCAAGGTCTATCTCTGTGTGAGCGGTATTCACATCCCCGCAGAAAATTACATTTTTCTTTTCACTTTTTAATTTATTTATAAATTCTAAAAACGCGTCGTAAAATTCTAATTTGTATTTCAACCGCTCAGTCCCCCCGCCACCATTAGGAAAGTAGCAGTTTATTAAAATAAATTCAGGATAGTAAGCGATGAGAGTTCGTCCTTCGTCATCGAATTTTTTAATGCCAAGTCCGTACTCCACTTTCTCGGATTTCAATTTCGAATAAATAGCGACGCCACTGTAACCCTTCCTAAGCTTAGAAAATGAAAAATAAGAATTGTAGCCCTTTAAATTTCTAGTGCTTTCGTCTAGTTGTTCTGGTTCACATTTGGTTTCTTGGAGGCAAACTATATCGGGATTATTAAAAGCAAACAGGGGAGTAAAGTACCCTTGCTTCACCGTCGCTCGTAATCCATTTGTGTTCCATGAAATTATTTTCATATGTGCATTATAGCATTTTAATAATATTCTTTAATCGTTCGTATCTAGATTTTTTGAATAGCTCCTTACGAAGGACACGGATATTTTCTTGCTATAAAATTCCTCGTGCTCGGCTCGACAGCCTCCCAAATTCCTTCTTAAAGGACTATTCTAAAAAATCTATACGGGCTAAACACGTAATAAAAATGTTCTCGAGCGAACCCTTACGGAA
>JAPLXT010000072.1 GCA_026395935.1 Candidatus Nomurabacteria bacterium
TCTAAAAAGGGCTATAGTGGCGTCTTGGAAAAAGAAAATGATACATATTTCTTCGTCCCAAGTGATCTTCGAATGTATGCTGATATAATAATTCCAGAGAATAAACTAGGAGGTGCTAAAATCGGACAGAAAATTTTCGTAACTATTACAGATTGGACAGATCACAAGAAAGCTCCAATAGGAAGTGTAAAGAAAGTATTGGGTATGCCGATGGAGCACAATGCTGAGATGGAAGCTATCGCCCTTGAGAAAGGTTTCTCGGCTGACTTCCCTATTAATGTAAAAGAAGAAGCAATAGAAATAGCAAAACGAGGAATACAAGAATCTGATTTGAAGAACCGCAAAGATATGCGAAGTGTAACGACCTTTACTATAGACCCCGTAGATGCGAAAGACTTTGACGATGCCATTTCATTCCGAAAACTTCTAAATGGTAATTATGAAGTCGGTATCCACATCGCTGACGTATCACATTATGTAAAACTTAAAACACCACTTGATATAGAAGCCCAGAGTAGAGGAACTTCCGTCTATTTGGTAGATCGTACTATACCTATGCTACCCGAAGAACTTTCCAATGGACTTTGTAGTCTGAATGAAGGAGTAGATAGACTTACCTTCTCGGCAGTTTTTGAGCTTGATATGAATGGCAAGATTTATCATGAATGGTTTGGCGAAACTGTTATTCATTCTGATAAAAGGTTTACTTATGAAAATGCACAGATAATTTTAGATGACAAGAAAGGAACTTTCTACTATGAGCTCTCTACTCTAAACTCTATTGCGAAAAAGTTGCTCAAGAAAAGATTTGATGAATGAGCGATACTTCTAGAACAAGACGAAGTAAAATTCAAGCTAGATGCCCTAGGCGTACCTTTATCTGTATATACAAAAGCCCGCGGAGATACAAATAAACTAGTGGAAGAATTCATGCTACTAGCAAATCGTCGCGTTGCAGAATACATGTCTAAAGATAAAAAAGGTATCAAAGGAATTTTCCTATATAGAATCCACGATCTACCCAACAAAGACAAGATGCGTGACCTAGCAAGCTTCCTTAAAAGACTTGGCTATCACATGAAACTTGTAGACGGAATCATACCTTCGGAGGAAATAAATATACTCATAGGAAAACTCGATCATAACCCCCTCCGTGACACTGTCCATACAGCAATCATAAGAACTATGACGAAAGCAATCTACTCTACGAAAAATATCGGTCATTATGGTTTAGGTTTTAAATTCTATACGCATTTTACTTCACCGATACGAAGATATCCTGACGTTATCGTCCACCGACTACTCAAAGACTTCCTAGGAAACAAAATAATTCCAAAAGAGAAATGGTACGAGTATGAACATATGAGTGAGGAAGCTTCTAGCCAAGAGAAAGAAGCCGCCGAAGCAGAACGCGCTTCGATAAAATACAAACAGGTTGAATACATGTCTAAACGTGTGGGCCAAACTTTCGGCGGAATCATAACAGGAGTGACTGAATGGGGTCTATATGTAGAAGAAAGTGAAACTAAGTGTGAAGGCATGATACGAATGAGAGACTTGAAAAATGATTATTATATTTTTGACAAAAGATATATGAGTATAAGGGGCCAAAAGACACATAAGAAATATACATTGGGCGATAAAGTAAAATTCAAAGTGCGTGGTGCTGATATGAATAGAAAAACTATTGATTACGAATTAATATAGTAAAAAGAGAAAAATGAAGCTCAAAAATAAAAAATTATATCTTATAATACTAACTTTTATATTTGTAGTAATAGTTACTTATGCTTTTCTTGTTACAAAGATAGAAGCTCCCAATGTGCCACCTGAGATACTAGCTCAGCAAAAAATAGAAGAACAAAATAAGGTTGCTAACGAAGAAACATATACAATAATAAACCGAAGTACAATTGCCCCAACAAACATACTAAATAAAAATAAAATTGTTCTTTTAACCATTGATGACGGACCTAGTTCTCGTACCATACAAATAATAGATATATTAAAAAAACATAATGCAAAAGCTATATTTTTCATTAACGGCATGCATGACAGTGCTAATATTGGAGTAATAGAGCAAACAGCCAAAGAGGGTTTCGCTGTTGGGAATCATACATGGGATCACTTAAATCTAAAAAAAGAAAAAGATGTAACTATTATAGAAAAAGAAATAAATAAAAATGGAGAACTCATAAATAAATTGACTGGAGCTTTTCCTCGATTCTTCAGAGCGCCATATGGAGAAAGTAATACTTATATAAGAAAGTTGGTGAAGGACAGTGGTATGATATTTATGGATTGGTCAGGTGCGGCAAAAGATTGGGAAAAATCTACCGTAGAAAAAGATATTTTTATAAGTAATGTAACAAGTAATTTACATTCTGGTTCTATAATTCTCATACATGAGCACCCATGGTCAGTCGCAAACCTCGATGCACTTCTTACTACCCTCGAATCTGATGGGTATACTTATGTCGACCCAAAGAATATAATAGAGTAATATGCAGAAGATTATACTATATGTAATCGGAGCTATAACAATCTCAATTGTTGGATTTTATATAGGATTTGCTATTAGTAAAAAAATTGCAGAAGTTAAAGAAAATTCTCAGAAAGAAACAAGCGCGGAAATAAAAAGTGAAATTATCTCCCCTATCAACAGTAAAACTACTCTAGTATTCGTAGGCGATATGATGTTTGATCGTGGAGTAAAAACGTCTGTAAATAATAATTTTGATGGAGACTATAATAAACTTTTTGAAAATCTAAATGAATTAAAAGAAGCCGATATACTCTTTGCAAATCTTGAAGGACCAGTATCAGATATTGGAAATAATGTCGGAAGTAAATATTCTTTTCGTATGGACCCCAATATTCTACCTGTAATTAAAAATGCGGGCTTTGATATAGTTTCTTTTGCGAACAACCACGTGGGAGATTGGAATGTAAAAGCCTTTGGTGATACTTTAAATCGTTTAGACAACATAGGTATTCTCAAAACTGGAGCTGGAATAAATAAAGAAGATGCAGAGAAACCAGTGATTATAGATAAGAATGGTGTGAAGTTTGGCTTCCTAGGATTCTCTGACGTAGGACCAGCTTGGATGGAAGCAAAAATAGATAAGCCTGGAATACTTCTAGCAAGTGACCCACGATTACCCCTCATAATACAAAATGCAAAAGTATTATCAGATGTTCTTATTGTTTCGATACATTGGGGAGATGAATATAAGACAATTCACAATACTCGCCAGGATAACTTAGCTAAAATAGCTATAGATAGTGGGGCTGATATGGTAATAGGCCACCACCCCCATGTGATAGAAGATGTGGAAATTTATAAAGATAAACCAATAGTTTACTCACTTGGAAATTTTATTTTTGATCAATACTTTTCGAAGAATACAATGCGTGGAATGCTTTTTAGTGCTACTTTTGATGGTAAAAATTTAACAGAAACGGAACAAAAAATAATCACATTAAACAAAAAATTCCAGCCAGAAGGAATTTATACTTTAGATGAGATGAAAGAACGCGACAAAATTATTCCATTTGCATGTCTTAATCCTAAAAAAGAATATGAGGATATGTCGCTCTCGCCTATAGGACAAACACTAAGCTTGCCAGACGTAACATATATACCAAAAAATTTGATAGAATTAAGTTCTTTAATAAGTACAAGAAAGGGTATCTGTCTCACAAAAGAAACGAGTGATTCTTTTGAAGATATGGCAGAGAGTGCATTAAAAGATGGGTACAAAATAAAAATAAGTTCTGGATTTAGAAGTTATGAAATACAGAATGATTTATTTAAAAATTCAATAAAAAATAACGGGGGTAGTACTTCAATATCCGTCGCAAAACCTGGGTATTCTGAACATCAGCTCGGTACAACAGCCGACATAACAGGAGCATCTATCAATTATAGTTCGGCTGTAGATAACTTCAACAATACTCCGGAAGACCTTTGGCTTAAATCTAATGCGTACCTCTATGGCTTCGTTCAAAGTTACCCTCTCGATAAAGAAAGTATCACAGGCTACATGTATGAGCCGTGGCATTATAGATATGTAGGAGTAAATAACGCAAAAGAAATAATGAGAAGCGGACAAACAATTAATGAATTCTTAGATTAAAGTTATTTAGCATAAACACTTGCATCTTCAAGATGAATGGAGAGAAGCTTGGAAGCACCTTCGGAAGACATAGTAACTCCATAAAGAACTTGAGCTCGAGACATCGTCTCTCTGTTGTGAGTAACAACTATAAGTTGTGAATACTTGGACAAGTTTAAAAGCATATCTCCATACTTTCTAGAATTGGCTTCATCAAGTGCCGCGTCTGTCTCATCGAGAACTAAGAATGGAGGAGGATTTACTTGAGATACGGCAAATAAAAGTGCAATGGAAGTTAGTGATCTCTCTCCGCCGGAAAGCATATGCAAGTCTTTGACTTTCTTGTGCGGTAAATTTACATTTATTTCTATTCCACGTTCAAATTCCTGATTAGATTCATCAGTTGCTACCTCTTCCTCTTCTTCTTCATCATCTTCCATATCTTCTTCAGATACAATTTCATCATCTTTCCTAACTTTTTTATATTCCATTGTAATAGAAAGTGAGGCAGATCCTCCACCAAACATAAGTGCGAAAAATTCTTGGAATTGTTTATTTATTTTATCTACTCCCTCTTTAAATTCTTTATCTAGTGTCTCTTTCAATTCTTCAATTAAAGTATGAAGTGACTCTATACTCTTATTCAAGTCTTCAAGTTCACGCCCTAGGAACGTATCACGCTCTACTGTCTCGTCATACTCTTTTGTAATAGAAGTTGCGTCTCCCCCACTTCCAGAATCTTCAAGTTTGATCTTTATACGCTCGATCTTACGACGAATTTCTTCTTGTGTACTTCTCACTATTTCTTCTTCTATTTTAATTTTTGCAAAATCAATAACTTCTCTACCGATAATAGCTCCGCCTTCAGCTAGCTCCATTTCAAAATTGGTTTTTATAGCAGCTAACTTCTCTTCCTCAAAACTTAGAGAATGTAGAGATGAGCTCACCTCGTTCCTATTGCTTAGGAGTTCGTAATAAACACGCTCATTATCCCTCAAAACTGATTGTGATTCTTGCTCTTTTGCTTTTAGCTCATTAATTGCATTTAGGATATTACCCTCTTCTATTTTTACTTGTGATATCTCTCCAATGATATTTTCTTTGGCTTTGCACATTTCTAGATATTCAGCATTGTCTTCTATTTTTGGCAATTCTGCCTCACTATCCATTCCATGATGTAAAAATAAGCCTAATTTTTCTTTTATGTTTTTTAAAATTCCCTTAACACTTTCTAAATCTTCGAAATTTATAGCTTCATCAATTTTTGATTCTAGATCTTCTACAAGAGATTTCCATTCAGATTCTTTGATTATTCGTTCTTTAACATCTCTAATTTTTGAATATTGCCGCTCTATCCCTTCTATAATACCTTCCATACGCCCCAATGAACGAGCAAGCTCATCTCTCTTTCCACGTAGACCTGACAAATTAGATTCTTTTTCTTTTATAATTTTTATATTCTCACTTTCAATACTATTCCCATTCTTTTCTTTTTCTAATCCATTTATCTTTTCATCTATTGATAACGCCTTCTTATCAAGTTCAAGACGGAGAGAATTAATTCTAGCTCCTTCACTATTTATATATGTAGACTCATTACCAAGATATATTTTGTATAAATTACGAAGATCCTCGCGTAAAGAGCGAGCCTTCTCTACTTTCTCCACTTGTTTCTTTAAGAAACTCAAATGTGGAGCGATTTCACGACGAAGCATCTGCACTTCTTTCATATTCAAAACTGTTTTATCCAATTTACGCTCAGATTCTTTTATGCGATATTGATAAATTTTAAGCCCTAGTGCATCTTCGATCATACTCCGACGATCTTTGTTCGAAGCATTTAGGACTCTATCAGCTTCACCCTGAGAAATGATATGATGCCCTGTACTTCCGATATTCACTGAGGCAAGTAAATCTACAACATCCTTCAATCTGACTTCTGTGCCATTTATAAGGTAACGATTAGCGCCGTCAGTAAAAACTTCACGTCCAATAGTCACTTCATCATAATCAAGCGACACTCCTATCCCACTATTTGTAAAAGAAAAAATCTTTTGGCTATTATCAAAAGTTATAATAACGCTTGCTCTATTGGAAGTTGATAAATTCTTGGAACCTTTAAATATGAGATCAACCCCACCTTTACCACGGAGAGACTTCATGGACTGTTCGCCTAGTACGAATCGTATTGCCTCAACAATGTTTGACTTACCAGAACCATTGGGACCTACAATACAAGTAATAGGAGTAGAAAAAGACAAAGGACTTTTCTTCCCGAACGATTTAAAACCAATCAATTCTATGGATTTAAGAGTCATTTAATCTAGCCAATCTTTAACTTCTAATGCTCTACGTGCAGCCGCTTGCTCGGCTTCTTGTTTAGAGTGTCCTTTGCCTTCTGCAATATGATCAATACCAAAGAAAATAGCGACAGTAAAATGCTTGTCATGATCAGGTCCGACTTCACTTATAACTTTATAAGAAGGAGTAACATTTAAATATTCTTGAGATTTTTCTTGGACTAAACTCTTTGCATCACGCCAAAGTTTTTCTTTTACAATGTTGTCTATCTTATCAAAAAGGGTCGTGGCAATAAAATCCCGAACAACATCATAGCCTTGGTCTAAATATGCAGCACCAACATAAGCTTCATAAGTATTGGCTAGAATATAACTGCGAGCTTTACCAATATCTTTTGCTTCACCCTTAGACAAAAGAAGATAATCATTCATATCAAGAGACAAAGCTACTTCACCTATAATAACTGCATTCACAAGAGCTGATCGATAGGCTGTAAGCTCACCCTCATCACAATCTGGATACTTTTTATAAAGATAATCAGTCACAACCAGTTCTAGAACAGCATCACCTAAAAATTCTAGACGTTCATTGTGAGACAACCTTCCACCACTATTTTCATTAATATAAGAACGATGAATAAAGGCCTGCTCTAGAAGCTTTTTATTTTTGAAAATTATATTTGTCTTTTTTTCGAATAAAGAAAAATCTATCATAATGAATTATTCTTTTGTTAATATTTCTACGGCTTTTGTGAGAAGAGGAACCATATTGTCATAAATTTTAAGATTGGCAACTTCTTCCATTTTAAACCATCTTGCATCATCAAGTCCTCCACAATCTTTATCAAGAACTAAATCCTGATAATCTGCCTCC
>JAPLXT010000006.1 GCA_026395935.1 Candidatus Nomurabacteria bacterium
CTGACTTCATATGCGCTGATGCATTGAGTAATGCCGCCGGCTTCACATTCTACAATATTGGACTTACGAATATAGTCGAGGAGAGTGGACTTCCCATGGTCAACATGCCCCATGACAACAACGACGGGTGGGCGGACAAACTTATTTGTTTGTAATGGGTTCTTATCCATAATATTTTATTTTGATTTTTCTAATACTTCTTTTTCTTCTGTCGATAATTCAAATTCTGATTTACCACCTGTAATAGGTTTTGCAAATATACTCATACGATCACGAGCATACAAACTAGACATCACAACTCCATTACCTTCATCGTTTAGGAACGAGATGGCGAAGCTTTGATTGCTCCCTGCGTCAAGAAATGGATTGAAGCGAATTGTCTCTACGCTTCTGATGGATTTATCGAGACGTTTATCTACGGTGACTAAATGCTTGTTAATCACTACTTGGGTTTCCTTCAAGTCCTTCATTTGTTCTCCTATCTTTATCATGACATCTTCTAGGTTACGAGCTTTTGTGCCAGCGAAGAATTTCCTGAATCTATACTCTGTCAAAAGAATCCATAATAAAAGGATTACTACAACGCCTGAAAGTATATAAATTAGTATAGATATAGTCATAATCTAAAGAGAGTATATACTAATAAAGCATTTTTTACAAATGTGTTATAGTATTAAATATGTTTAATAAAGGGAAAATATATCTCGATTTTGCTTCCACGACACCAATAGACGAAAGAGTTTTTCGACTTATGTCTCTATATGAAAAGGAATTTTATGCAAATGCCACTTCAATTCATAGTAGTGGAGTAAAAGTAAGGAATATTATAGAGAAATCGAGAGAGAATATCGCTAAAAATATAAATGCTCACAGTGATGAGATAATTTTTACTGGTAGCAGTACGGAGAGTAATGCAATTGCTATTTTAGGGATAGTAAATAATTTTAAATTAAATAATAATAAAATTCCTCACATTATTACATCCGAGATAGAGCATCCGGCAGTGCTTATGAATTGTAAACTTTTGGAAAGTGAAGGTAGAGCAGAAGTGACTTATATAAAAGTAGACGAGGAAGGAATTATAAATCCGAAAGATGTAAAGGAGGCAATGAAAGAGAATACTATTCTCATTTCTATAATGTATGCGAATAATGAGATAGGCACAATACAACCGATAGAAGATATTGCGAAAGAAATAAGACATTTTAAAAAGGGCCAAAAAAGGACGGTCCTTGGGGAAGCCCTCTTAAGGACCGTCCTTGATTCATCTAACTTTCCTATATTCCATACCGATGCCACACAAGCCATGAATTACTTAGATACAACGAACATCGAGAAGCTAGGTGTAGATCTGATGTCTTTCAATGGTTCTAAAATTTATGGACCAAAAGGTATCGGTGCTTTGTATTTGAAGCGTGGTGTAGAACTCGGGCCTTTATATAGTGGCGGTGGGCAAGAGTCAGGTCTCCGCTCTGGTACGGAGAATGTAGCTTCTATTGCAGGACTCGCACTTGCGTTAGAAATTACAAATAAAATGAAAAATAAAGAAGTAGATAGACTCACAAAACTTCGTGATTATGCAATAGATAAGTTATTAAATATAAAAGTAGGAGACTACAAAATAGTTTTTAATGGAAGTAAGGAAGTTCGACTTCCTAATAATATAAATATTTCTATATCAGGTATAACAAGTGAGTTGCTTGTAGTGGAACTTGATGCGAAGGGAATCGAAGTCTCTTCCAAAAGTGCTTGTAAAAGTGGAGAAGATAATGGTCATACTCTCCGTATTACCCAAGGCCGTTCTACAACTAAAGCTCATTTGGACAAATTAATCTTCATTTTAACTAAAA
>JAPLXT010000082.1 GCA_026395935.1 Candidatus Nomurabacteria bacterium
AATTTTACTATATATGTGTTATACTTAACAGTAGCATTATGGATAATTCATTAAAGAATATAATATCATCTGGGTTAGCCAGTTTATCTGAAATGTTTTCTTCTGATAAATCCACTCAGAGTATTTTAGGTATCGATATCGGTTCTTCGGCTATAAAAATTGTTCAATTGAAGAAGAAAAATGGTAAGGCAATTCTTGAAACTTACGGGGCTATTTCACTTGGTCCTTATGGTAATACAGAGATAGGCACAGTCACCAATTTACAGGCGGATGATATAGTTCGAGCACTTTTAGATGTGATCAAGGAATCCAATGTAACAATTAAGTCAGGTGTTATAGCTATACCTTCTTCTGCAAGTCTAATTTTTACCATATCATTACCCGCCAATATCACTGAAGAAAAGTTGGCAAGTGTGGTTCCTATTGAAGCACGTAAATATATTCCTGTACCTATCGCCGAAGTAACTTTAGACTGGTTTATTTTACCAAAGGAGACTGAGTCATCCGAGAATAACATCATGGAGCAGTCTAAAGTACAAACACCTGCTACTTCTAATACAGAAGTTCTCGTTGTAGCAATTCATAACGACATATTAACTCGTTACCAAGAGATATTGAAAAAGACTGAATTGCATTCAGACTCTTTTGAAATGGAAATTTTCAGTAATATAAGATCTTCCTTTGCTCACGATTTAACTCCTGTATTACTTATGGACTTTGGCGCTTCGAAAACCAAGCTTTCCATTATTGAAGAGGGAGTTGTGCATGTTTTCCATGTTGTGAATAGAGGAGGGGCTGAAATTACGAAAAATATTGCCTCATCTCTAAGTATTTCCTTTACAGAAGCTGAGAAATTAAAGCGCACTACAGGGCTTGATCTGAATAGTAATCCTGAAGTTGCAGATATTGTCCGTTTGTCGATGGATTACATTCTTTCAGATACCAATAGTATTGTGTTTGCTTACCAGAAGAAGTATAATAAAAACATCAGTAAGGTTATTCTAACCGGTGGCGGATCTCTTACGAAAGGACTTATGGAAAGGGCTACATCAAACTTTCATACTGAAGTTGTTTACAGTAATCCTTTCTCTAAAACAGAAGCTCCAGCATTTTTAACCCCAATACTAGAGCTTAGTGGACCAGAATTTAGTGTGGCTGTAGGTTTAGCATTGAGACAATTATTATAAAATAAATTATGGAGAATTCATTTCAAACATCATTTATACCCAAAAAGCCTATCATATCTAATACCACTTCTTCAGGTGGTGGTAGTACTACTAGCATCTCTATGGTTGTATCTGTTTTTATTCTCGTCGTAATGCTGTTGGCTTTTGGTGGACTTTATGTTTATAAGAATTTTTATTTATTAAAGAATAAAGAAGCGTTATCTACAAACTTATTTAAAATACGTGATAGTTTTAACAAAGATACGATAACTCTACTTGAGACTTTTGATAAACGTACTAGTGTTGCCAAGCAAATCCTTGATGGGCACATTGTTCTCTCTCCTTTATTTGAGAAAATTAATGAACTCACTCTTTCTTCTATTCAATACACAAAATTTGAACATAAAACCAGCAACAATCTTTTTATTGTTAGAATGTCTGGGATAGCACGTGATTATAAGTCCATAGCTCTTCAAGCTGATATTTTTAATGCCGATAAAGGGCAAGTGTTTAAAGATGTAATATTTTCTAATTTAACAAAAGATAAGAATAATTTTGTTACTTTTGATGTTGAATTCAGTGTAGACCCATCTCTTCTTTCTTATTCTAATAATATTACAAACTCTCCAACTGAAACCCCAACCCCAACCCCAACCCCAACCCCAGCTACAACACAAAACACAACACCAACCTCAAATCCTAACACTGCTGTAAATCTACCAACAGGATCAACCAACGGAGCAACAGCAAACCCCGTTGTTTCCAATGGAACCTCTCCATTACCAGTTACAAGCAACACACAATAATTATGAAACTTATTTTCCCAATTTTATTTATAGCGATATCCATAATTACTTTTATTTTTGGTGTCAATCCAATATATAGTGAAGTTTCAGGTTTGAAGGCTGATATCGCTACTTATAATGCAGCACTAGACAATTCTACAAATCTTCAAAAGACAGAGGATTCTCTCATTAAATCTTATAATGAAATAAGTCAATCAGACAAAGATCGTTTAAGTAGTTTTCTTCCAGATTCTGTGAATAACATCCAATTTATTCTTGAACTTGAGCGTATTGCTAATCTTCATAATATGCCGATAAAGGATATTAAGTTTGAAGCTAAAAGTAATAATAATACTTCTGTCGACCCAAATGTTGTAGTTTCAGCAATCTCGACCGATACTCGCCCTTATGGAGTTTTCCCTATTGAATTTACGACAGAAGGAGATTATGGTTCATTTGTTCTTTTCCTAAAAGATCTTGAATATAATCTAAGAATTGCCGATATAAAATCTATATCATTCATTATTCCAGATGCAAGCGCTAAGCCGGTGGCTGGATTTGACCCAAATGTTTATCGTTATTTAGTAAAAGTCGAAACTTATTGGCTTAAATAATTATATATGCATAAAAAATATAATAAATTTTTAATAGTATCATTTATCATAGTTTCCATTCTTGGAGTTTATTCCTATTTTTATAATGATTTGAGATCAGAAGCTGCAACAACAGTAGATGGAGAGAGTCCTCTTACTTCATCTTTAGACACGACAATTACTAGCACAAACACAGTAACCACAAGCAATCAAGTTACAGAAGACACGGCTTTTCTCATGAAGTTAGTTTCTCTTACAAGGATTAAAGTTGATGCATCTCTATTTACCAATAAAGCTTTTCAACTTCTAGTAGACAACAATATTAAACTAGAAGCTGTTCCATACGGACGTACCAATCCATTTTCTCCTACAACAGGTTCTGTTTTGAATACCACTAATAACAAAATTACTTTTTTATTGAAAACTAATCCCGCTACTTTGGTAACAAGTAAATCTGCAATTTTAAATGGTTCACTTGAAGGAGCTACATCTGACAATATCTATTTTGAATACGGCACGACGGATACTCTAGGGAAGGTTACACCTAAGGTTATTCCTTCTTTGATTGGGAATTTTGCTTCCAACTTAATAGGTCTTACAAGTAAGACGACATATTTCTTTCGTGCAGTTGCAAGTGTGAATGGTGCACTCACTTTCGGAGATATAACGTCATTCACTACAAACTAGTATGATGATTCTAGAAGAATTAGTAAAACATGGTCTTCTTACTGAAGATCAAGTGCCTGAAATAGTAAAAAAAGCAGAAGATAGATATGGTGGCGACATAGAACAGGCACTTATAAACAGTAATATAAGCGAAGATTCAATCCTTGAAATGAAAGGGACTATTTATAATATTCCAGTGAAGAAAATAGATCCAAGTATGGTGACTGCATCTATTCTTAAAATAATTCCCTCAGAAACCGCTAAAACATATCATTTTATACCTATAGGAGTCGCAAATAATATTTTAGAAATTGGAATAATTGATCCAGAGAACGTTCAAGCTATTGATGTTTTGACTTTTATTACTGCAAAGTTGGATAAACCTTTCAAATTATTTTTAATTAGTAATTCCGTTTATCTTAAATTAATAGAGAGATATGATGCACTTGGAAGTGAAGTTGATCTAGCCCTTTCGGAGCTTGATCAAGAAATTGCCAATGCGGGAGAAGGTAAAGATAAAGATAAAAAAGTAAAAAGTGCTCTAGAATTACAAGAAGAAGAGAAAATTACAGAAGATGCTCCAGTAATTAAAATTGTGGCAGTTATTTTGAGACACGCTGTTGAGGGAGATGCTTCTGATATACACATAGAACATGCAGGAGATAGGATAAGGGTACGTTTCCGCGTGGATGGTATTCTTCACAATTCTCTAACTTTACCAGTTAGTGTTTATAATGGAGTTGTTGCTCGTATTAAAATCCTTGCGAAGCTTCGACTTGATGAAAAACGTAAACCACAAGATGGAGGATTCTCTACTAAAATGGAAGGTCGCAAGATTGATTATCGTGTGTCCACTATGCCTTCTTATTATGGAGAAAAGGTAGTTATGCGTATACTTGATTCACAAAGAGGAGTTAAACCACTAGGCGACTTGGATATGTCACCTGACAACTTAGCTCTAGTTCGTGAAGCTCTCGACAAACCTTATGGACTTATCTTGATTACAGGTCCGACAGGATCAGGTAAAACAACGACATTGAACTCAATGATAAGTGAACTTGATCATGAAACAGAAAATATTATTACACTTGAAGATCCAGTTGAGTACCACATAGATGGAGTCAACCAATCTCAAGTTGCGCCTGAGATAGGGTATACTTTTGCTTCAGGACTTCGTTCTATTTTAAGACAAGACCCGGATATTATAATGGTGGGAGAGATTCGTGATAAAGAGACAGCCGAACTAGCTATTCAGGCCGCACTTACTGGTCACTTAGTGTTCTCTACTCTCCATACGAACAGTGCTGTCGGAGCAATACCTCGTCTTATTGATATGGGTATTGATCCATATCTTATCGCTCCAACTTTAATTCTTTGTATGGCCCAACGTTTAGCTCGTAAGATACATCCGAGCTCAAAACAACAGATCCCTATAGATGAAGCCACTCAAATAATGTTTGATAAACATTTTGCAGACTTACCTCTCGAATTTAAATCCAAAATTAATTTTAAAAAGGATATTTATGAAGCAGTTCCATCACCTGAATGTCCTTCTGGAATGCTTGGACGTGTTCCTGTTTATGAAATGTTTAAGATTGATAAAGAAATGCAGAAAATAATTCTCCAAAAGCCACAAGAAGAAGAGATATATAGGCTAGCTCGCTCTCGTGGAATGCTTACTATTCGTGAAGATGCCATCATTAAAAGTATGAACGGGCTTATACCATTTAAAGAAGTATATAATTTCTAACCAGTGTAGGTGAATTGTTGCAATTGTATTATAATGAGTAAGTATGGAAACGAACAAAAAAATTCTTATTATTGATGATGATAATTTCCTTTTGGATATGTATGCACTCAAATTTGGTAAGTCTCTATTTGATGTTACTTCGGCCCTAGGCCCCGAAATTGCCCTAGAGAAGCTCCGTGCTGGATTATCTCCCGATATAATATTACTAGATATCGTTATGCCAGTAATGGATGGATTTGAATTATTGGAAAAAATGAAAGAAGAAAATTTATCAGTCAATTCTATTAAAATTATTCTTTCAAACAGAGGTCAGCCTTCCGACATCGCTCGCGGGGAAGCTCTCGGCACCTCTGGATATATAGTGAAAGCATCAAGTACGCCGACAGAAGTAATAGACAAAGTAAGAAGTATTATCAGCGAACATAAAAAGTAACACAATGGATTATAATAAATTTTTAGATGAAATATTAACAAGTTTAATTCATGAAGATGGATCAGATTTGCACTTAGGAGAGGGACGTAAGCCAGCCGTTCGTATAAATGGAGAGCTTATTTTCATTTCAAATAAGGAAGTCTTAAAGAAAGAAGATTTGACTAGTCTTTTAGATATACTTCTTGGGAAAGAAAAGACAGTTAAATTTTTAGAAGAAAAGGAAGTTGATTTTTCGTATTCTTTTAAGGGAGTTACTCATTTACGTGGCAATGCCTTTTTCCAAAGGGGTGGTTTATGTATAGCTATACGACTTGTACCTAAAGCAAAAACTTTTGAAGAGCTTAATCTTCCGGCAATCCTTAAAACATTCGCATTGAAGAAGCAAGGATTCTTTCTTGTTGTTGGACCTGTCGGTCAAGGTAAATCAACTACGCTTTCGACAATGATTAACTTTATAAATAAAGAGAGTACCACCCATATAATAACTATAGAAGATCCTATTGAATATGTTTATCAACAAGATAGATCAATCATAGATCAAAGAGAGGTTGGACTTGATACGAAAGATTTTTCTATTGCCTTAAAATCAGTTTTTAGTGAAGATGTGAATGTGATTCTCATAGGTGAGATGCGTAGTAATGAGACAATGTCCGCAGCTGTTACAGCAGCTGAGACGGGGCACTTGGTCTTCTCTACTTTACACACAAATAATGCTCCTCAAACTATCGATCGTATCATAGATTCATTCCCAGCTAATCAACAAGAACAGATTAGACTACAATTAGCATCCAGTTTACTCGGTATACTTTCAGAGCGTTTAGTTCCTCGTATTACAGGTGGCCGAATTCCTGCTTTTGAGTTACTTATTAATAATAACGCAGTTGCTAATCTTATAAGAGAGAAGAGGACTCATGAGATAAATACTGTCATAGAGACATCTTCCGAACAGGGAATGATAGATATGAATAGATATCTTGTAGAATTGGTAGCGAAGGGAGAAATAACCCTTGAAAGTGCATATCAATTTTCATTTAATCCGCTTGCTCTTGAACGTATGATTTAAATTTTATGTTATTTACTTACGAATCCATCACAAATACAGGGGAAAAGAAAGTTGGATCTATAGATGCTTCATCTAAAGATTCGGCTATTTCAGCAATTCAGCGAAGAGGGTTGATAGTTTCTTCTATTAAAGAAGAAGGAATCAAAAATGGTATATTCAAATCATCTTTTTTTCAAAAAAGAATAAAAATGAAAGATGTCGTAATTATGTCGCGACAAATCTCTACTTTATTCGAGGCGCAAGTCTCTGCTTTGAAGGCTTTTAATTTACTTGCTTCAAATACTGAAAATCCTGCCTTAGTAAAAATTTTAAATACAATATCTTCAGATATAGAATCTGGTATTTCTATTTCTGAAGCTCTCTCTCGTCATCCTGATATCTTTTCTATCTTTTATGTAAATATGGTTAAAGCAGGGGAGGAATCAGGTAAGCTCACACAGACTTTCTCATATCTAGCAGAATACCTTGATCGTCAATATCAACTTACTTCCAAGACTAAGAATGCTCTTATATATCCATCGTTCGTTATTGGAGTCTTTCTTATCGTTATGATTCTGATGTTCGTTTTTATTGTTCCTAAGTTGGCAGTTATTATCAAAGACTCAGGTCAGGTTATTCCTTTTTCCACTAAGATTGTTTTTGCATTAAGTGATTTGTTAATCAATTATGGGTTATTTGTAGTTGTTGGAGTGTTTATTTTTGTCATGTATATTATTCATTTATCGAAAACACAATCTGGTCAAAAGTATTTAGATAGACTAAAGCTCACTACTCCTGTTTTAAAGAATATATATATCAAGCTTTATCTTTCCAGAATTGCTGACAACTTAGATACATTATTATCTTCGGGTGTTACTATTATTCGTTCGATTGAACTCACTTCTGTTGTTGTTGGTAATAGAGTATATGAAGATTTATTGAAAGATGTAACTGAAAAGGTTAAAGGAGGTAATTCTTTATCTGAAGCTTTTGCATCTTCCCCGGAAATTCCACCAATTATGACAGGTATGATTCGTGTTGGGGAAGAGACGGGATCTCTCGGAAGTATTTTGAAAACTTTGGGTAAATTTTACAATCGTGAGGTGAATGAGGCTGTAGATACAATGGTTTCTTTGATAGAACCGATGATGATTGTGGCACTTGGATTAGGAGTCGGGCTTCTTCTAACTTCTGTTTTGATGCCGATTTACAATATTGCTGGTGGAATTTAAAGAAATCTGTGATTTTTGACTTATCCACACATCACTCTTGTGCTTTAAAGAATTTTATATGATATAATATAAGTATTAAAAAATGAGGTCGCGGTCTTTTATACTAAAGACAAATTATTAATTAAAATTTAATCATGAAAAAAAATAAAGGTTTTACGCTTATTGAACGTCTCGTCGTTATTGCAATTATTGGTATTTTGGCTTCAGTAGTTTGAGCGTCCTTAACTAGTGCTCGAATAAAGGGTAAGGTTGCTGCTATAGAGTCCACAATGTCTTCAATGCGCGCTGCAGCAGAGATTGGAATGGCAAATGGTAAATACATAGCAAATATTTGTACTAAAACAAGTACTGAGGGAGGTATAAAGACTTTACTAGATTCCATTACACTCGCTTCTTCC
>JAPLXT010000102.1 GCA_026395935.1 Candidatus Nomurabacteria bacterium
AGAGGGATTTAAAATTAAAAGAAATAGAATTTGATGAAGAATTAAATAATTCTAAAAAAGAATATGAAAAATTATGCAATATGCCATCGTATCTATCTGATAAAGAAAGTTTTTTGGATAAAAAAGAAAAATCTGAAATAAAATTAAAAAAAATTATTACGGAAATAGATTATTTATCAAAAATATCCGGGAAAGAACACCCATTTAAGCTTTTTACTAAACAAACATTTGTACAGACAATAAAATCAAGATTTAAAAACTATTTTAAAAGAAAAAAATGAAAATTGATTTAAAAAAAGGCAAGATATTCTTGAAATTAAATATTGAAAGGTGTCGAGAATTATATGATACAGGAATTTTATATGACGGTGGAAGGAATCCATTTACTCAATCAGTATTTATAGAATTAATGATTATAATAAGGCATTTAGATCATATTCTTAATGTAGAGTTAGATGATAATCTTACGATTATAAAATTACGAGATGCTGGGGTACACCCATATTTAAATCGTGAAATTAATGATGGTAGTATTGTTATCGATTTTGCTAGAAATTTTAAAGGAAACTGGAAGTATGAAAATAAAGTTTTTACAAAACAAGACGATACATGTGATATAGAATTTCAATATGGTAGTTCAGTAATTTCAATTAAAGAAATTTTAAATTTAATTGAAATTTTTGAAAGTAGATTAAAAAATTATGAAAACTAACTGGCAAATAAAAAAACTTAATGAAATTTGCGATAAAGGATCATCTAATATTTCGCAAAATCAATTAACTAAAGAAGAAGGAATATATCCCATATATGGTGCGGGAGGATTAATTAAAAAAATTAGTTTTTTTCAACGAGATAAAGATTATATTTCTATTATTAAGGACGGGGCAGGTATTGGCAGAGTTTCTTTATTACCAGCAAAATCTTCTGTAATTGGAACATTGCAATATATAATTCCTAAAGAGAATATAAATCTTAAGTTTTTATATTATATTATGAATAGCTTTGATTTTTCAAAGTATAAAAATGGAGCGACAATACCCCATATTTATTTTAAAGAATATTCTAATGAACAATTTGTAATTCCACTACTTTCTGAACAAGTAAGAATAGTAAAAATCATAGATGAGACTTTTTTGAAAGTAGAAAAAGTAAAGGAAAATGCTGAAAAGAATTTACAAAATTCTAAAGCACTTTTTGAATCGTATTTACAGAGTGTTTTTGCTAATCCAGGGAAAGATTGGGAGAGAAAAACACTAAGAGAAATAACTTCACACTTAGGCGATGGATTACATGGAACACCTAAATATACAGAGGATGGAGAATATTATTTTATTAATGGTAATAATTTAGATAAAGGGAAAATAATCTTTAAAGAAAATACAAAGAGAGTTTCTGTTGATCAATTTAATAAATACAAAAAGAATTTAAATGATAGGACTATATTAGTGTCAATCAATGGAACTTTGTGTAATGTTGCTTTTTATAATAATGAAAAAATAATACTTGGTAAAAGTGCTTGCTATTTTAATTTACTAGAAGGAATTGATAAGAATTTTATTAAATATATAATTTTAAGTTCTTATTTTATAAAGTATGCATTTAAGGAAGCCACTGGTGCTACTATAAAAAATGTTTCGTTAAAAACAATGAGAGAATTTGTAATGTATCTTCCAAAAATACAAGAGCAAAAAGCTATTGTTAAAAAACTTTATTCACTTTCAGAACAGACTAAAAAACTAGAAGTAATATATAAGAAAAAATTAGCAGACTTGGAGGAGTTAAAAAAGTCGGTATTAAAAAAGGCTTTTAGTGGGGAATTAGTTACGTCAGATGAAAAAGTAATGGTAAAAACTTCAATTCTTTCACCTTATATGCGCAATCAAGTTCATGCGGCCATAATAGATCAAGTAATTAAAGATGGAGGTTGGACGACTGAGGTTGCAGTAGCAAAATATGATCATTTACTTCAAGAAGTATTTGGGCTGTCTTTGGGTTATCAGTTTCAAAGACAGCAATTTGGACCTTTTGATTCTCAAATAAAAAAACTAATCTTTTCTGGTTTAGGAAAAAATAGATGGTTTACGAAAAGGAATGGTATGATCGTTTTTGGAAGCAATATTAATGCATTACTTTTAAGACAAAGTAATATTTATCATAATGCTCAATCCAAAATGAAGGAATTGGCAAAACTCGGTGTTACAAAACTTGATGCAGAGAAAGTAGAGTTACTTTCTACTGTTTGTCATTCAATAAAAGAGACGAAATCAACGGCATTGGATAAGGTAAGAGCTTTTATGTCAGAGTGGGCAACCGATGGCAATAGAACAAAAGCGGAGAAGTTTTCATCTGAGCAAATACAGAAATGCTTAGATTTTATTATTAAAAATGGATTAGATAAAAGACTAACAGAAGATTTTTAGTGGGGATTTGTAGTAATATAGATCCCATACCAACATATATACAACTAATACCTGTTGACTTCACTTTTCAGAAATGATACACTATTGTCATAGTTATGAAAAGCAAGAAGAATCTAATTGAACAGCTCAAATCCCTACCTTATTTCAACAAGGCTACTTTTTGTCAGCTTGGTAATTCGTATGGATTAGAGAATTCAACGATGGATACCTATATTAGCCGTTACCTTAAAAGTAAAGAAATTATTCAGCTCAAAAAAGGCTTATATATATCTTCAGACTTTTTAAACAAGAACAAGAGTGATGTTTCTTATTCATTTTATTTAGCAAATACCTTACGATCACCTTCATATGTGAGTTCATGGACGGCACTTCAGTATTATGGATTAACAACAGAGTCTATTTATGGAGTTACCTCTATGACCCAGAAAGTTACTCGTAAATATGAAACTAAAGCTGGTAATTTTTCCTATCAGTCAATACAGAAAGAATTATTTGCAGATTTTTCTTTAGTGAAAGATAAGTTTGATTTTTTTATTGCATCTCCATCAAAAGCACTTTTTGATTTACTATATTCCAGGACCAAACAGTTTAGAGGAATTACTTTTGAGATGATTGACCCTATGGTAGAAGATTTACGTATTGATATAGATGAAATGAATAAAGAAGAGAGAGAAAAATTTTATCAGATGATTAAAATATATTTAAAACATGAATAATCAGATTTTAATGAAATTAAAAAGTAAACTTGATGAACTCGCTAAGTATGGTGAGGTTGATGTTGAGACTAAGCGCAATGCCTTAAAAGAAGATTTACAGTATTATGTTCTTGAATTTATCTATCACCATTCCGAATATCGAAATTGGACCATGTATGGAGGTTCTGCTTTACGTATTTGTCACAGTCTTAATAGAATGTCTGTTGATTTAGATGTTGCCAATAGGAGTCTTCTTTTAATCTTCAAAATTGGTGATGAGCTCAATTTAGGGCATGCATCAAAACAGGTGCATGTAAAAATAGACTTAAACCATTTCATTGCTCCCAAGAAAACAGCATTCGAACGGATACCAATAAGTGTACAGAATGATCAGATTTCTTTTGTGATAAAAACTTATAATTTATCTACGCTTATGGCAAGCAAGATTGCTGCAATTTTCTTACGTGAAAGTCGTGGCATAGATAAAGAAATATATAAATATAAAGGACGAGATATCTATGACTTATTATGGTATATGGGGAAGAAAATAGTTCCTGATCTTGACTATATTACCGCAAAGGCAATTCCAACTAATGATCCTAAAGAACTTTTCAATCGTCTTTCAATCGATCTTTTAAATTATGAAAAAATGGATGCTCTCCTAAAAGAAGATCTTACTTCTCTTTTTATAAATCAGAGTGAAATTGAAGGCTGGCTTAAAACTTGGCGCACAATTTACCTTCGTCTACTTGATGAATATAAAATTCGTACTATTTCTAGTTTAGCTGAAATAGTTGTACTTCAGGATTTTCATAATGATAACTTTTCCTTTATATATTATTACAAAACAGAGGAGGGAGTAGTAGTTCGAGTTGTTTACACAATCAGTGATTATTGGATGGAATTTGGTGATGGTAATATTTCTATTAAAATAAATGATAAGGTTGTCGCATTAGTAAAAGGTCAGTTTGAGAATTCAATGACAGATAAATTGAAACAATATACGACTCTTTTTTATGAAAAGACGGAAGCATATTTCAAAAAGACGAAGAAAATCATGTTTGGAGATATTATTATTACTAAAGTAGTTCGTCTAACAGCGGATAATTTGAATTACAAAGAGCAGATAGTGCTTACCAAGAGTGCACTTCTTTCTTGTGAATTAGATGATTTATTAAAATAAATTTATGAACGAATCGGAAACACGAGCAGAATACATTGACCCAAAATTAAGAGAGAAAGGATGGGGAGAAGTAGAAGATTCAAAAGTCTTGCGTGAATTTCGTATTACTGATGGCAAAATCCTAGCTGGTGGAACAAGAAGTAAGCCAGAAATTGCTGACTATATTCTGGTATATAAAAATCAGAAAATTGGTGTTATTGAAGCAAAAGCCGAAAACCTCGCCCCAACTGAAGGAGTGGCGCAAGCTAAAGCATATGCACAGAAACTACAGATTGATTATACATATTCAACTAATGGTAGAGAGATTTATGAGATATCAATGAAAACTGGTAATGAAGGAATTGTTGCCAGTTTTCCTACACCAGAAGAATTATGGAATAAAACGTTTTCAGATCAAAATGAATGGAAAGATAAATTTGCTGCTGTCGCTGTAGAGGGTGATCATGGTAATCGTTATTATCAAGAACTAGCTATAAATAATACAACTAATGCCATCGCTGAAGAAAAGTCACGAATTTTGATCACAATGGCGACAGGCACGGGTAAAACAGCTGTAGCAGCTCA
>JAPLXT010000075.1 GCA_026395935.1 Candidatus Nomurabacteria bacterium
TATGATTATAGATGATTCATTCTGTTCTGAAGAAACTTATGAAGAATATAAGAAAAAGTACAAATTACCAAAACTTAAAGACTCTAAAAAACTTAGTAAGAAGCAACGAGAACTATGGTTTGAATTTTTGAAAAAGCAAAAAGAGGAAGGGAAATGTGATTACGCTGTTTCTTTCGTCTCACCTCAAAATATCGATAAATTTGGAATTGCAAAATGTATACAGAAGGCGTTGAATGAATCACTCAATAAAGTCGCTTCTACTTCGCCTGCTTCTTTCCAAATATATTTAGATGGCGGTCTTCATGCGCCAGTAGAATACGTGAATCAAGAGACGATTATACGAGGGGACGAGCTTCATCCTGTAATTTCTATGGCTTCAATTATGGCGAAAGTATCACGTGATAGGATTATGACAAACTACGCGAAAACTTATCCCGAGTATGGTTTCGAGAAACATTCTGGCTATGGCACTCGTGCCCATTATACCGCTATTAAAGCTCACGGTCAGACTCCGATACATCGTAAAAGTTTTATACATTAATTCTCCGCTAGGACTTTCCTAGTGGAGAATATAGGTATATAATATAAACATGTCACTTCGCAAAGTAAAATTAATTCAAGGTGAATATTTTCATCTTTATAATCGTGGAAATGATAAAAAAGTTATTTTTAAAGATAAAGAAGATTATGAGCGTTTTGTTGGTTTAATGTATGCTTGTAATCAAACTGAGAATTTTAAAGCCGATAGTTTAGGAAAGAATCAAGGGTTATTTAATGTAAAAAGAAAAAATCTTTTAGTTAATATAGGAGCATATTGTTTAATGCCGAATCATTTTCACATTTTAATTATACAAGTTGAAGATGAAGGTATTAGTAAATTTATGAAAAAACTTTTAACTGCTTATGTAATGTATTTTAATAAAAAATATGAAAGAACAGGAAGTTTATTTGAAGGTAAATTTAAGGCAGAACATGCAGGAGATGATAGATATTTAAAATATTTATATTCTTACATACATCTTAATTCAATAAAATTGATAGATAAGAAATGGAAAGAAGATGGAATAAAAAATAAGAATAACGCTTTAGAGTATTTGAATAAGTACAAATATTCTAGTTATTTTGACTATTTAGGGGAGAATAGAGTTCAAAACAAAGTTTTAAATATGAATAGTTTTCCACAATATTTTTCTTCAAAAAAAGCTTTTAAAAATGAGATATTTGAATGGTTATCATATAAAGACTAATCTCCGCTAGGAAAGTCCTAGCGGAGAAAAACGAAAAAATAGTTCTTTTTACAAAAGGGACAAATAGTATTATAATAAATATATTACAAATTAAACACATTTAATATTTTATGTTTGAATCTTTAAGAACAGAAAAAACTCCAGATCTGTGTAAACACAATAATAATAGTGCTACTTGTGAATTATGCAAAATGTCGTTGGATGAGGCTCGTATAGAAGCGGATATAATGAAAGGTGATGCTTTATTAAGAGGTTCAAATTATAAAGAGGGAGAAGAAAGGATAAGATCTCTAGTAAAAGGATCAATAGATAATGATCCTAATGTAATACAAAGTCATACTCCAGAAGATAGACTTACTTATGAATTAATGCTGGGCGAATTAGTTACCGCTATGGAAACTCAGATTTTTAGACTAACAAGTGAGTTGAAGAGAATAAAAGAATCACCCTCTGATACTTTTAGTGAATATGAAAAAATGTCAAACGAAGATTTGAAGAATATGGGAATCTCTTGGAATCCAGATTTTCAGGAGGCTTATAATCGTATAGTTAAAAAAATAGAAAAATCAAAAGTAGCTTAAAAATTAAAATCCCCTAATCTTAGGGGATTTTAATTTAGTAATTTTTAGAAAGCCAATCTTTGATGGATTTTTTGTCGTCTTTTAGCCATGCGATATTGGACTCGATGCGCTCATAGGATTGAATGAGGGTGCGGGTTGAGCCAGGGGCAACATTTTTGGTGAAGAAATTTTTAATATCTTTTAAGTCTTTTTCTT
>JAPLXT010000011.1 GCA_026395935.1 Candidatus Nomurabacteria bacterium
GGGGGATAACTTTTTGAGGAGAAACTTATTAATTTTTTCTACTATTTTCTTTCCATTCTTCTATTTTTTTGTGGTTTCCAGATAACAAAATTTTTGGAACTTTATACTTTTTACCCTTATATACCAATACTTCTGGACGAGTATACATAACACTAGATGAGATACGCTCCTCCTCGCGTGAATCGAAGTTGCCAAGTACTCCTTTTACTTGTCTACTGATACAATCGATCAAAATCATCGCTGGTATCTCTCCACCAGTCAAAACATAGTCACCTATCGAGAATTTTGTCGTCTTTAAAATTTTATCCAACCTTGTATCGATGCCTTCGTAGCGTCCACAAATCAAAATTACGTCCGTAAATTTTCCTGAAATTTTTTTCGCAACTTCTGTTGTGAATTTTTTTGCAGATGGAATAAAATTTATGATTAAAATTTTTGGTTTTATTCCCCTCTTGAGGGGTGCCCGAAGGGTGGGGTGGATAATTTTCTTAATTACCGATTCCGCTGCTTTGATGACTGGCTCGGCCATCATCACCATCCCTGGTCCTCCTCCATAAGGTCGCTCATCTATCTGCTGTGAAATGTTGCCATCGGGCCAAACTTTTTTATATTTACCTGTTACAAATTTACGAGGATTTGTAAAAGTTACAGAAATTTTCTTCTCCTTAATAGCCCGCCCTAAAATAGACTCCCCTAAATAGGAATCAAACATCTCAGGGAATAAAGTTATGAAGTGAAAATGCATAAAATTACTATACCACGAATTCCATAAAATACAGAAAACGACCTCAGATGCGAGGCGCGGTCGAGGATGCGAGGGAGATGTAGTAATTCTACATTGACCGAGCACCCGGAGACCTGCAACAAAGCAGATGAGGCCGTTTTATTTATTTTATTTTAGATTCCTTTCAGGTCGTCGAGTGCCGCATCCACTGACTTTGATGCTTCACTAGCTGACATAGTAGGTGCTTGCTCTACTGGAGTCTGTTTCTCTGTTTGAGGTTGATCTATTCTCCCTCCTTCTGGTTCGTTGATCTTAAGATTAACGCGAGCATTATTCTTCATACCAATAACGCGTAGTAGTGTACGGATAGCTTTAGCTGTGTTCCCCTGACGGCCAATTATTTTACCCATATCTGCACTATTTACTGTCATTGTAATAAGAACGCCCATCTCGTCTACTGTTCTATCAATCTTCACATCATTTGGATTATCAACCAAGGCTTTCACAATATATTCTAGAAATGCTTTATCATCTGCCATATAATAGTATTAGTAATTAATCATAATATTCTAGTGTACCGACTACACTATTCTATATAATATACCACAAAACTCTTTTTCTTTGCAACATAAAATCTCCCAAGCAGTGCTTGGGAGATTTTATTTTTTATGCTTTCTTTAGTTCCTTACGAGCCTTCGTTGGTGACTTCTTTGAGAGGACATTTTTCTTCTTGCCTTCTATCAATTTCTGGCTAACGAGAAAGTTATGAACTGTGTCAGATACTTGAGCACCTTTACTCATCCAGTAAGCTACACGGTCTTGCTTGAATAATACTTCTCCTTTTTTTAAGTTGTATGATCCTAGGATTTCTAAAAACTTACCACTTTTTGCAGAATTTTTAGAATCTGTCAAAAGTACGCGGAAAGCCGGATCATTCTTGCGCCCTATTCTTTGTAATCTTATTTTTAACATATGTGCAAGTATCCTACCATAAAGAGACGTTTGGAGCAAGCTTAAAACCCCCAACAACCTCTTTACCCGCCCGATGCGATAGCTTCGAGTTGGTAAATTGTTTTTTAAAAAGAATTAAGCTGTAAAATTTTTAGCAGATCAGGTGGAAGTTCAAATCCCATCTGAAGAAGGCCCTTTGCGTATAATGCCGCCTCTTCATAATTTTTTTGATTATAATAATATGAGGTAAGAGCTTTAAGTGCATCTACATAGTTGGGATTAATCTGGAGCGTTTTCTTCCAGTTATTGGTAGCGTCATCGTACCTACCCTCACCAAAATACAATAACCCTAAATTAAAATATGCATTATCATATCCCGGATTAACTTCCATCTCCTTTTTATATTCTTCTTCGGCCTCTTTTAGTTTACCCTGATTAGCATAAACAAGACCTAGATTGTTGTGAACCATCGGCTCGTAATAATTTAATACTAACGCCTTCTTATATTCTATTTCTGCCCCATCGATTTTTCCATCCAAATAATACATAGCGCCTAAATTACTATGATTAAATGCAAAAGAAGGTGAAGTAGTTGTGGCATTCTGCCAAAAATTAAGTTTATTCTTATAATATTTATTCCTATAAATAGTAACACAAGAGAAAATCAATATTATTAATAAACTTATAATTAAAATAATTTTCACCCCCTCGCCCTTTGGGCACTCCTTAACAGGAGCGGTACACCTTTCACGTTCTGAGTACAAAACGTTCAAGGTCTTGCACTTGGGTCCCTTCCCCAAGCTCACCCCCTTAGCAGGGGGAGAGATTTTATTTTTAATAAAATT
>JAPLXT010000059.1 GCA_026395935.1 Candidatus Nomurabacteria bacterium
ATTTATAATATTTCGACAAGTCTTGCATTTCCTCCTCTCCTTACTAAGGAGAGGACCGAGGAGAGGTTCTTAATTAATTAGGAACCTCTCTCCAGCTCTCTCCTTAGTAAGGAGAGAGGGCTAACTCAAATTCTATTCCCCAGACGAAACCTGTATCTCCCCGAATCTACTTCTGACTTCTTTTAATATTTCTTCTGAAAGCTTTTTATTATTCATTAGGAATGTTCTCGCCGCATCATATCCACGCCCTAGCTTTATCTCTTCGAATCCTCCTTTCTCTTTCTGCTTCGCTGTCCCATTGTATGAGAAGATCGCTCCGCTCGTCTTACTGATGATTCCAAGCTTTTCTCCCAAGGCCATTATTTCTCCTTCGCGTGAGATTCCTTCCCCGTAGAGTATGTCGAATTCTGTCTGTTTGAATGGCGCCGCCACTTTATTCTTCACGACTTTCACACGCGTTCTACTCCCGACGACTTCTTCGCCCTTCTTTATTTGGGCGATTCTTCTTATATCAAGTCTGATAGTTGTATAGAATTTGAGAGCCTTACCTCCTGGGGTTGTCTCCGGATTGCCGAACATTATTCCGATCTGCATACGTATCTGATTTATGAAGATGACTACCGTCTTTGAATTATGAACTATGGCTGTGATTTTGCGAAGTGCTTGCGACATGAGGCGAGCTTGCTTGCCGACGTGGGATTGGCCCATATCTCCCTCGATTTCATCTCTTGGTGTCAAGGCGGCGACGGAATCTATGACGACGACGTCGATCTTGCCTGAGCGTATGAGGCTCTCTGTTATTTCAAGAGCTTGTTCACCATTGTCTGGCTGTGAAATGAGAAGTTCTTTTATATTTACTCCGAGTTTACCTGCATAGTCTGGATCCATAGCATGCTCTGCATCTATATAAGCACAAACGCCACCTTTCTTTTGAGCTTCCGCTACTATGTGAAGAGCGAGGGTAGTCTTACCAGAAGACTCTGGTCCAAATATTTCTATCATTCGTCCTCGTGGTACTCCACCGACGCCGAGCGCCATGTCGAGCCCGATTGATCCAGTAGGGATCACATCAATGTCTACTTTCGGCGCATCACCGAGCTTCATTATCGCACCCTCGCCGAACTTACTTTGAATGGATCTAATTGTATCTTCTATCTCTCCGCCGATTTCTTTCGGAGCCTTTTTTACTTTTTTTATCATGTATTCTTTTGAAACAAGGAATAGTTTTTCAAAAAGGAACTTGGGAGGCTGTCGAGCCGAGCACGAGGAATTTTCTAGCAAGAAAATATCCGTGTCCTTTTTGGAATACTATTCCGTGTTTCAGATTTAACTAATAATTTTACCTACTAAACGCGACCAGTGGCGAACCTTCTTTATAAACCAATTGGAATGTTTTCTCTTTGCTTTTTCCAAATTTATCCATCGCATCTATCGTGATGACTGAGAACCCAGGTATCAATGCAATCTTTTCCGAGAAGCTTCCATCTTTATCTATATATATTTCTCTGCCGTTCAAACTTATGTAAGTTGCATTTTGTGCTTTGCCCGATATTACAGCAAGGGAAGTATTATCATTATGTTCTATGCTTGCTACTATTTGTACTCCATTCAAAACGAAAGACATTTTATAATAAGAAAAAACTCCGATGATGGCGAAAAGAGCTACGCACGAAGCGACTCCCAACCACCATTTTATATTTTTATTTTTTATTATCTGCATTTCTTGTTTTAATTCTTCCTCTCCTTACTAAGGAGAGGACTGAGGAGAGGTTCTTAATGAATTAGGAACCTCTCCCTTAATCCCTCTCCTTACTAAGGAGAGGGGGAACCCAACTTCTTCCATTATACCACTATATCATCCGTATGATCCATAGGCTTTTCAAGCACTTCTCTCGGCTTGGCGCCGTTCCCAGGGCCTATGATATTGTGGTCTTCCAGCATGTCTATCAGCTTGGCGCTTCTGGCATATCCGATGCCGAGCTTCCTTTGTAGGTACGAAGTCGAGGCTTTCTGATCCCTTATTACTATGTCCCTAGCTTCTTCGTATAGGTCGTCGGCTCCATCGTCACTTTCCATACTATCACTGAAGAGACTGCTACCTTTCTCTATATTCCCCGAGAGGATTATTTGTTCTGGTATCTCGTCCATATATGCATTCTTCAAATATTCTACCACTCGCTTCACTTCGTCTTCCGAGATGAAGGCACTTTGTAGACGTTCGGGCTGGCTCATATCTCCACTGGCGTAGAGCATGTCGCCGGCGCCGAGGAGCTTCTCGGCGCCTCCCTGATCTAATATCGTTCTTGAATCTATTTGTGATGATACCTGTAGAGCGATACGGGTAGGGATGTTCGCTTTGATGAGTCCGGTAATGACGTTCACCGATGGTCGCTGTGTAGAGAGGATGATGTGTATGCCAACTGCTCTAGACATCTGGGCGAGGCGGACGATAGCGCTTTCAAGCTCTCTTGGGTAGGCTTGCATTATGTCGGCGAGTTCATCTATGACTATCACAATGTAAGGCATTCTCTCGGCTTCGCCTTCTTTAGCTTTCGCATAGACTGTCGCGTGGTAGGATTCTATGTCGCGGACGGATTCAGCTTGGAGCACGTCGTATCGGCGATCCATTTCCTTCGCGGCCCATTTGAGGGCGAGGATTGTTTTCTTTGGATCGGTAATTACGTCTGTGAGTAGGTGGGGGATCTTGTTGTACAAAGTGAGCTCCACGCGCTTTGGGTCCACCATTATTAGCTTCATATCATCTGGTCCGTTTCTATATAGTAGTGAAGTGATGATGGAGTGAATGGTTACTGACTTTCCCGATCCAGTCGTTCCGGCGATGAGTGCGTGCGGCATTTTGGCTAGATTGCCAAAGACGGCTTTGCCGGAGAGTCCGCGTCCGAGGGCGACTGTGAGTGGCTTTGGAGAGTTTTGGAATTTATCATCCGCGAGCAGAGTTGCAAGTCCGACAATGGATTTTATTTTATTTGGAATTTCAACTCCGACGAGTGACTTGCCGGGGATTGGTGCTTCGATACGGATAGGGTGGGCGGCGAGTGCGAGTGCGAGATCGTTTTGCAACCCAACAATTCTAGAAAGTTTCACTCCTTGTGCGGGCTTCAATGCATAGCGGGTGACTGTCGGCCCGACAGTCACCTCATCCATCTCCACAGGAATTCCGAAGTTGAGAAGTGTGCGTTGGATTATATTTGTGTTGCCTTTCATGTCGCCGATGTTTGGCTTGCCTTTATCTTTCTCTAGGAGTTCAAGTGGGGGAGGGATGTAGCTCGTATGCGATTTTGCAAAATCGTGCCGCGCAGTGTCCTTTGAAGCGCGGCTTACTTTTTCCTCTTTTACAGCACCTTCAGTATATTCCAAGTCCTCATCATCTTCTTTGACAGCTTTCGTAGCTTCTTCTGCTCCACTGCGAAGGGGAGCTGTCACATCGTGACTGAGGGGTGAAGGAATCTTGATGTCCGTAGTCATGAATTCTTTCAATCTTCTCCAGAGTGAGAGCAAGTTTGGCTTCTCATTGAAGAGTACGAGGAGTGAGACGATGAGTAGGGTACCGAGGAGGAGTATTCCGGCATAAACTCCGAAGAGTTTTACGAATGGCCAAGCGACGATGCTACCGAGGTATCCACCGTAGGTGACTACTTCCGATTTTCCTGCGCCATTCGTAGCGAGGTCCATGATGCCGATGGTAGAGAGTAGGAGTGCGAGCCCCATCAGTGCGTGGAGTCGTGCAATCCAAAACATTCCTTTCCTCATGAAAGAAACGCCGACGATACCGAGAATGATAGGTAGCAAGTAGTACCCAAATCCGAAGAATGAGCTCAATACTTTATAAGTGAAGTCTCCTGCAATTCCTGCTAATCGAAAAATTGATAATAAAATTAACAATCCCAAAACGAGGAATAGGATACCCCAGAGGCTCTCAGTCGTCTCTTCTTTTAGCTCTACTTTACGCCTCTTATTCTTGCTAGATTTTTTTCTTCTTGTTGGTTCTTCTTCGTCTTCAAATTCTTCATCTTTTTTCGCCATATATGAGCGTATTATATCACAAAACTATTTAAAAATCTTACACTAAAAACCCCTCCAACCTCCCCTTATCAGGGGAGGCAAAACCCCTCCTGATAAGGAGGGGTAGGGGAGGTTTGGAATTGTATTTGAATTTCTCTCCTCCTGCGAAGGGGGAGTGCCCGAAGGGCGAGGGGGTGAATAATTAATTTCACCCTTCCGCCTTCGGCACCTTCCCTTCGCAGGGAAGGAAGATCAAGAGACTCTTGCATCAAAAATAATTCAGTATATAATGGACGCATTAAAGACATAAATATCTTGTCATAGACAAGAAAAAAGACACCATGAATAATCAAAAAGACACCCAAAAGACATCTTTGAATTCATACGGACAACCTAATGTCCTAGACGTAAAAACATTTACAGATAGACCTGTTTATGAGTTCGCAAACAAAAAGACAGAGAAGCTAGTCACAGCCCTATATATGGTCACCGACTGTATGGATACCGACGATGCTCTGAAGGGCAAACTTCGCCAGTTAGGCGTCGAGCTCCTGTCCGATATGTACAAGTTATCCACACTCTCTCCGATGGACAAGCACGTTCACATCTCGGCTTCACTTTCGCACGTAGACGAGATACTTTCATTTGTGGAGATTGCCTATACGATTGGCTTCATCTCCGAGATGAATACGATGATCTTGAAGAAAGAATTTATGATCCTGATAGGGGAGCTAGAGAACCATCAGAAGAAGGACAAGCACTTCACTTTCGTTTTAGATGAAGAGATGTTCGAAGCGAAAGAAGCCAAAAGGACACTAACAGACAACATGTCCTTTATAAATAATAAAAGTCCTTTATCAACTTTCCAGTCTCATAAGACGAATCATTCCGTGACGAATTTGGCTGATAGACACGAGAGGACAGAGAAGATATTAAACTTAATAAAAGAGAAGAAAGACATTTCAATAAAAGACATTTCCCTCGCATTCACAGACTGCTCGGAAAAGACGATCCAACGCGAATTGAACGCCCTCGTCCTAAAAGGACAGCTCAAGAAAACCGGCGCCAAGCGCTGGTCCCGCTACCAAGCAATCTAATGAATTTTTCCTCCCCTGCGAAGGGGAGGTGGCTCTAAGCCGGAGGGGTGAATAATTAACTCTTCACCTCCCCCTGCCCCCTCCTTCGCAGGAGGGGAGGAATACCCCCTACGGGCCCTGCCCCCACACACATTTGTACTCAAATAGGTAGTGGGGGTTGCATATAATTTCCCCCCATTATATAATGTCTTTACATATTAGTGTGTTGGCATTTTTATGCATTATATGCTAATATGTAGTATCTCTTTTTGTGAGGTTCAAACCCTTACGAAAAAAGACAGATCATTGAAAATAAAATACCATTAATTTCTAATACCAAGAAGGTAATGGCCCTTTCGTTTTCACTGGTCAGAACATTTCGTTTCATCTAGTTTTTCTTTCCGTTTTCTTTGCTCACTTTTTCTTTGATAGAGAAGAGAAGTAGTATAGGGAACTTGTAGGTTAATTTATTTGATTTTCAAAATGTGGTATCGGCCCTGTCGACAAGGCAGATATGCTTGTCTCGTCTTTTCTTTACTCTCGAAAGAGAACCTTTAGAAGGGTAAAGACAGGCAGTGTTATTGAGTTTCGTTATCCAAATAATTTATTTTGTTTTTCTCTGATAGAGAGAATTTAAAATAAATTAACAGGATTGTTATCGTTTATGTGGATATGGTTTTTATTTTAGATTTATTTTTC
>JAPLXT010000086.1 GCA_026395935.1 Candidatus Nomurabacteria bacterium
TCTAATTTTAATTTGCTATTTATTCTACTTTTTAAATATGGAGTAGTAAAAGCAAGAATTATAAAAGCCATAACAGAGATCAAGAATAACCCAAGAATGTATTTCCATGGAGCACCAGAAACAAAAAGCATTACAAGTCCAGTAGCTATAATAAGAATTAGACTTTTTGTGTCAGGTTGTTTAATTAATAAAGCCGCAATAATTCCAATTAAAACAATAAGAGGTATTAAACTAAAACGAATATCTTTTACCTTCCCTTTCATGGAGGAAAGCCATGCGGAAAAATATATAATAAATCCGATTTTAAGAAATTCTACAGGTTGTATAGAAACACCGAAAATATTTATCCATCGACGTGATCCTCCATGCTCAAATCCTAGCCCGGGCACAAAAACAAGTATAGTTATTATTATAGAAGCTATGAATATAGGTAGTGAGTATGCTCGCCAGAATTTGTAAGGGATACGTAATCCAAAATAAAGAGTTACAAGTCCACCGACAAGTCCATAAGCTAACTGACTAAAGATAACACTATTAAATTTTGGTACATTTTTATTTAAAATACCAAGTGATGCTGAAACAAACATAATCACTCCTATGATTAGTAGAGACAGAACTATACTAAAAAATATTTTGTCTATTTTGTTATTATTCATTTATAAACTTTAACTTATAAGAGCAAGTACAACACCCATAATCGCTGTAATAATACCTACTATCCAATATCGCATTGTTACTTTATATTTAGGCCAGCCAAGTGCTTCAAAGTGGTGATGCAGTGGTGCAAAAAGAAAAACTTTTTTACCATTTCTTAATTTTCGTGAAGCTATTTGTATTATGTTAGATAAGGAAGTTATAAATAGTGGAAAAGCAATTATAGGTAAAAGTAATACAGTATTTGTCATAAAAGCTATAACCGAAAGGGTCACAGTGAGCCCTATCATACCCGTTTCTCCCATGTAAAAGCGTGCTGGAGGTATGTTGAACCATAGAAAAGCAAGTATTCCACCGGTTATAACAGCACAAAATGTTGCAATATCAGACTGGTTATTAAAAAATGCTATAAGTGTATATGCAGCAAAAATAGAAGATAAAACTCCACCCGAGAGACCATCGACTCCATCTATAACGCTAGTTGACCATAAAGAAATCATTACAAGCATAAAAAATGGGATGAAAAGGTAGCTCAGATTTACTAAACCGTACCAAGGAATATATAAATCTGTAACACCAAGTTTAATATAAAACCAAAGTCCAATAATTAATCCTAGAGTCAAAATGATTCCTATTTTGATATATCTTAGTATTATCGGATCCGTTGTCCACTTACCACGCCCGAAAATTTGAAGAAAGTCATCTCCAAGTCCAATAATAGAAGCGACAATCAGAGTAAAGAATGGAAGTAGTGTCTGACTGCGACTTATAAAATACATTTTCATTGATGAGTCGTTTATAAATAAGAAATCAATAAGGCTAACAATAGCTACAGTAAGAATTACGGATATCCAGATTATCATACCTCCAATGCGTGGAGTGGAAACTTCAGCTGCTGTATCATGAATTTTAGAAAAAATACTCCCTTCTTTTTCTGGAATATTATTATCTCTAGAAACTCTGCGCCACATTTTATATTTATAAAAATAATGTGTTGCCAGAGGCGTCAAAGCAATACCAACGATGAAGCTTATAATTGCTGGTAAAAAAATTTTAATAGCATTAGTCATTATTTTCGTTTTGATTAATTACATCTGTTAAAGAAAGAGCTACTTGATCGTAATTTGGTAATTCTTTTATAGAAGTTATGCCCATATATGAAAGTGCTTCAAAAGTTGGTCTGTAAAGAATCCTTCTACTATCCTTACTGTCTACTATTTTCTCAATGAGTCCACGAACCAATAAATTACGTAATATAAAGCTTGAATTTACTCCACGTATATAGTCTATCTCACTTCTTCCAATTCCATTCTTATATAGAATAATAGATAAGGTTTCTAGCGATGCTTTTGAAAGTTCTTTAGCAATTTCCTCTTTACGTATTTTTTCTATAAGAGGTGACAATTCTCCTGTAATGCCTAATACAACTTTGTCATCTTTTCTCACCAAAACAAGTCCTCGTCCTAAAAGTGAATGATCAAGCTTGTTTAATGCGTCTTCAATACTAGCTTCGCTCACTTCTAAAAGCTCCGCTAATTTTTTAATAGTCATGTCTTCTCCTTTATAAAAAAGTAAACCCTCTATTTTTGATTCTAGTTCTATGGCCATACTATTCTTCGTTATTTATTAATACTTGTTTATTCATTTCAATATCTCCAAACGATGCCGTTTGTATCACGTCTATTAATCCCTCTCTAACCAATTCTAACATAGCTAGGAATGAAACGATAATATGGATTTTCATTTCATCGTCGTCGTTTGCTCCATGGCTTTGAGAAAATTCTCTGAAAGAAATGTTCATTGCGTTCTGTATTCGATCTGTGAGGCTGTTTATAATCTGGTCTATGTTTATAATTTTCTTAATTTGTATTTCTGGTAGTTTAGTTTCTTTTTTAGGAACTTGTTTAAGGATGTCATTAATACAATTGGTAACATTTACTATAGTTATAGATGGATCTGGTAAAAACATTGGCTCACTCCAAATGCGATCAACTGGTGTAAATATTATATTAACTCCAAAATTATTCTTTATATCAATACTGGCATTTTTAATAATTTGATAAATTTTCAGTCTTTTCTCCAAATCTACAATCTTCTCTGTTTCGTCTTCTGTAAGATCTAAATTGGGTAATAAAGATTTAGACTTAATTAATATAAGGGTCGCAGCAACAAGAATAAAGTAGGATACATCATTTATACTTCTATTCTCCTCACTCAAAGATTTTACATAAGCTATGTAATCATTCGTCACCTCTGCAAGGGACACGTCATTTACAAAAAGCTTCCTAGCCTCTATAAGTGAAAGTAATATATCCAGTGGTCCTTCAAAAGTACCTTGCTTTACTTTATATTGTGAAATAATTTCTGGCATTTAATTTACTAAATATTATTAATTAATATCCTTCATCTGTTAACCTTTCATCGATTCTATTCATGTCTCTTGGAAACATTGTAGCTTCACGGATATTTTTTAATCCAAGTAATTGCATAGTTATACGTTCTGCTCCAAATGAAAATCCGCCTTCTGGTGGAACACCATATTTAAATGCTTCCAAAAACATTTTAACCTTACTAGGATCCATACCCCAAATTTTCACATGCTCATTTAGTTGGGCGTAATCATTTATTCTTCGCCCACCCGAGAGCCATTCTACTCCACGACAAATTAGGTCCATCCCTTCGTTGTATTCTGGTTCTTCTGGGTTTGGATATACATAGAATGGTTTCTTGCGTGTTGGGTATCCGTATATGAATACGAAGTCAGACCCAGTTTCTTTTTTCACAATCTCACATATTTCTCTTTCATCTTGAGGATTTGTATCTTTATCACCACGGACATCACGTCCATACGCTTCAAAAATCTTTTGTTGTACTTCTCTTAGAGAATATGTAGGAGTTTTATCTATCATAACAGGAAGTTCTGCATTTAATAATTTTAAATGTTCTGCATTTTTAGTTTCTACTTGTTTTAGAATGTATCTGAAAGTTTCTTCAGCTACATCACGCACATCTCTCCAAGTTTCTATAAAGCCCATTTCAGCATCCAGGCAAACAACTTCTGTCAAATGTCTAGTAGTTGAAGAAGGTTCTGCTCTGAAAACTTTGTTTACAGAGAAGCATCTTTCAAAAGCAGACATAACTATCTGTTTATAAAGTTGTGGTGATTGAGATAAATATGCTTTTTTGCCAAAATAATCAATCTGGAAAACTTCTGCTCCACCTTCAGCCGTAGCTGGAACCATACTTGGTGCTTGAAATTCAAAGAAATTTTCTTTCTTCATAAATTCACGGAAAGAATCTATTATCGTTTCGCTGACTTTAAATATTGCTTGAACCTTTGGTTGTCTTAAGACTAAGGCTCTATTATCAAGCTCAGTGGTTAATTCTAAGTTATAACCAGATAAAGATAAATCAAAAGGTAGTGGCGCTGCTTCGGCTAAAACTTTTATTAGAGTTATTTCTAATTCTAAATCTCCATTTAGAACTCCTTCTTTAATATTTCTTTCTGGACGTTTATTTACTTTTCCCTCCACTTTTACTACGAATTCATTTCTCAAAGTTTTTCCAACTTCAAGAGTTTCTGTGTAAGTAGGCAAAATAACTCCTTGGACTTTACCTGTCATATCACGAAAATCAAGGAATATCATCTTGCCTTGATCACGACGAACATCAACCCAACCAGAAATTGAAACTGTGGACCCAACATGTTCTTTTAAATCTTTTATATATGTACGCATAAATTTAAAAATTAATAATAAAATTTAATCAGATATATTTATGGACTTAATTATATCATAATTAGAAACAAAAAAATCGCCTCTGGAAACTCATCAAATTGACGAATTTGCAGGGGCGATTTTTCTATCGCGGTGCCACCCTACTTTCTACTTAATTATATCTTTTACGTAGATTAACGGAGAGTTCTAGTCACGATTTCTCGCTTTCTTCTCTCATCTCCCCAGTGTCAGCTGGATCAACGATTATTTACTTATAATACCACAACTATATTTAAACACAAATCTTAATGTAAATCTTTAGCTACCATTTCGTATGGAACAGAAATGATGGTTGTAATAAAGACTAGTATCCAATAAAAAGGTGTAAATAAATACCAAGCTACTTTATCTTTTTTCTTTTCGGCAAAATACCACCTTTGAACTTTTGTATGAAGTATGTTTATAGGCCAATATATAACACCAAAGATTATTGTAAATAGTATACGAATATATTTCATAAATTAAAAATAGTTAATTTTCATTGCTTTTTTAACTTCGGCCATTGTTTCTTGTGCGACAAGTCTCGCCTTTTTAGTGCCCTCCTCTAAAATTTTCATAACTTCGTCTGGATTTTTAGCCAATTCTTCCCTTTTTGTGCGTATAGGACTTATTAAATTCTCAAGCACGTCTATTAATCTCTTCTTAATAACAACATCTCCGAGCCCTCCTTTCCTATATTGCTTTTTAAGATCATCTATCTCGGCCCTATTCCCATCAAAAATATCTAAATATGTGAATGCAACATTCCCTTCTACTTTTCCAGGATCTTCCACATGAATGTGTAGAGGATCTGTATACATATTCATAACTTTTTTTGAAATTTCGTCTTTGGTATCTGAAAGATAAATTGCATTA
>JAPLXT010000109.1 GCA_026395935.1 Candidatus Nomurabacteria bacterium
TTTCATCGATCTTATTTGTTTCTACTACTGCTTCCATGCGAGTACAATTCTCATACAAGAATGCACTTATTTGTAAACCAGTTTTCATCTTTATAAGTAAATCATTAAATTTATTAACATCATAGACATCAAAATTACCAACCAAGAATATCATATTTACCAAAATAGATTTAATATGGTGAACCTTGCTCTCTATTTCTTTAAATACATGATCGAGCATTCCATTACTATTATCAGCTACGACTTGTAGACTATGTCTTGTATTGCTTACTAAAATCATTTCAGTTTTGTATTTAGCGAAAGTCTCAGTGACGATATTTAGTTGCTCGTTTGTCTTGATCTTTTCATCGGTAATTATAAACAAAGTTAGATTCTTCTTTGAGCTTATAAGCTTCGTGCCCTTTTTATGGCTTTTTAATTCTTTAATCTGTGTGAAGAATTTAGGATTAGAAAGGGAAGTTATATCTATGGGAGTTTTATGCATTTTTACGAAGTCGATTGCCTTTTCATGGATAATCTTTCCGGACTCTTCAGCTTCTTGATAGCTGATAGTAGGCATCACGCGAGCATGAGGCACAATCTTAGGATCTGCCGAGAGAACTCCTCCAACGTCTTTCCATAAAATTATTTTATATGCCTTAAGTGCCGCTCCTACGAAGCAAGCAGTAGTATCTGTACCTCCCCGTCCGAGTGTCGTGGTTTCTCCACTCTTAGTTATACCTGTGAAGCCGGCAATAATTGGAACTTCTTTTATTGTGGCTAATTTTTCTCTAAGATTCTTTTCTGATAATTTGTATTCTATGTTAGCATTTTTGAAATTATCGTCTGTAATTATTGGTATTTCTTCGGCTAATAATCTTTTAGTATTAATACTACAAAGATTAAAATAAAAGCTTAATATAGTTGCGGAGAATTTCTCACCATAAGAAACTATTTTATCTTCTAAGTTATCCTCTGAAAGAATATTATTCAAATCTTTTTCTAACTCAAAAAATAACTTTTCTAATTCAATATGGATTTCATTTCTCCATTCTTTATTAAATTCCATATCGGTTATTATTTTGCTATGTATTTTCTTGAGTTCTATTATGTAGTTTTCTACCAGTAAAACGACCCCATTCTTCTTTAGAGGTTTTTCTTTTAGTTTTATTAAGAAAGAGACTAAGCTATCAGTTATGCCTGGCATCGCTGAGACGACAACAATAGGCGAATAACCTTGAGCTAGTTGTTCTTTGAGTCGCTTCGCTATAATAGGAATCAATTCTTTTTTTAATATTCCTCCTCCAAATTTGTTCACAATAATCTTTTTAGACATTTTTATATGAAATTAAGAATAAACTCTTTAAGTCTATAATATTCTGGAGAAAAATCAAGGATATATTATTGACTTATAGGGGTACCAATAGTAAACTTGAAATATGTCAAAAATATTAGTTATAGGATGTGGAAACGTGGGAAGTGTGGGTCTACACAAAATGGCCCAGTTTAATAATGTTTTTACTGAAATACATGTAGTTGGAAGGACGCCTAGTAAATGCGAGGCTGTTCGTGAGTCAGTTTTAAAAAAATCTAAAGGTAAAGTTGATTTACATATACATATAGTAGATGTAGGCAAAGGAGATAATCTACTAAAGTTATTAAAAGAAGTAAAACCTGTATTAGTAGTAAATTGGGGCAGTCCTTATGATAACTTAGTTGCTATGGACGCCTGCCTAGAATATGGTGTGAATTATATAGATACGGCTTGCTATGAACACCCAGAACATTACGGCTTCTCATATAAATTACAACTTGCTAAAAATGAAGCTTTCAAAAAGAAGGGTTTGCTTGCAATCCTTGGCTCAGGTTTTGATCCCGGAGTTTCAAATATTTATTCCGCATATGCTCGTGATTATATGTTCGACAAGATAGAGACTATCGATATCTTGGATTGTAATGGTGGCTCAAAAGATGAGAAAATTAAATTTGCTCCAAACTTTGATCCTGAGATAAATCTTCGTGAGCTTATTCTTCCTATTAAATTCTGGGAGAAAGGGAAATGGCAAGAGAGAATGAAGCTTATCGACGAAGATGCTCCTTATTTTGAATTTAACTTTCCAGAAGCTGGAAAGTTTACTCCTTATCTTATGTATCACGAGGAACTTGAGACTATTCCTACTCATATACCAGGACTCAAGCGCATTCGTTTCTGGATGACATTCAATAAGAATTATCTTACTTACTTACGTGTGCTTTATAATGTTGGGCTTACACGCATAGATGCTATTGATTATAATGGGCAGAAGATTGTACCGGTAAAATTCTTAAAAGCTATCTTGCCCAAAGGGGAAGATTTCAACAGCGGTTATGTAGGTAAAACAAACATTGGGAACATTATCACTGGTACAAAAGATGGCAAGAAAAAAGCTATATATATTTATAATGTTTGCGATCATAAAGCTGCTTACAAAGAGACAGGAGGCAATGCTATCGGCTATACGACTTCAATTCCGACAGTTACTTGTGCAAAGCTAGTACTTGAAGGTAAATGGGGTGGTATAGGAGTCAAAAATACAGAAGATAAGAGTCTTGATTCTAAAATCTTTATAGACGAAATGGCGAAAGTGGGACTATCTACGAATATAAAGAAATTAAAAGATATACCTAATGCACTTAAAAAAGGATACTAATGTCTAACAAAGAAAACATTTTTATAGAGCCTTGGATTGAAACTGAGGGTTGGGATAAGATAGATTTTTCTAAAATAGAGACTCCTTCATACGTAGTTTCTCTAGAAAAGCTTGAAAACAATCTGAAAATTTTAAAAGGGGTGGAGGAAAAAACTGGAGCTCATATACTTATGGCTCTTAAGGGCTTTTCAATGTTTTCTACTTTTCCATTAATTAAAAAGTATCTGAGAGGGAGCGAGGCAAGTTCAGTGAATGAGGTCAGACTTGGATGTGAAGAATTTGGTAAAGAAACACATGTGTTCTCTCCATCATATACAGATGAGAATATCAAAGAGTATATCAAATATGCTGATCATCTGGTATTCAATTCTTTTTCACAATGGAATAAATTTAAGAGTAAATGTATCGGGAAAGTTTCTTGTGGACTTCGTGTGAATCTAGAACATAGTGAAGTGGAGACTTCCATGTACGATCCTAGTAGTGAGAAATCTCACTTTGGAGTGACATTTGCCAATTTTGAAAAAGAAAATATTACAGGATTGGAAGGATTACATTTCCACAATCTTTGTGAGCTTAATGCTGATGCACTTGCTAGAAGCTTAAAAGTTTTCGAAGAAAAGTTTGGAGAATTTCTATCACAAATGAAATGGGTAAATTTTGGTGGAGGGCATCATATAACAAGAAAAGATTATGACCTAGAATTACTTTATAAAATATTAAATGCTTTTAAAAAAAAATATCCTCATTTAGAAGTTTATTTAGAACCAGGTGAGGCTGTAGCATTGAACGCTGGAATTCTTGCGGCTAGTGTGGTAGATATATTTAAAAATGGTATAAACATAGCAGTCCTTGATGTATCTGCGACGACTCACATGCCAGATGTGCTCGAAATGCCTTATTTACCGAGTATTTTAGACGCTACAGAAGCAAAGGAAGGTAAAGAGCATAACTATCGTCTAGTAGGACCAAGTTGTCTTACAGGGGATGTGATAGGAGAGTATTCTTTCAACGAGCCGCTTAAAATTGGGCAAAAAATTGTATTCCTCAATATGGCTATATATACGATGGTGAAGAATAATACTTTCAATGGAGTAAATCTTCCAAACATAACAACGGTAGATAAAACTGGGAAAATTAAAATTATTAAAAAGTTTTATTATAAAGATTTTAAAAATAGATTATCTTAAATATTATGAGAAAGAAAATTATAAAAATTGGTTTGGTTCAGAGCAAGGTAGGAGATAATCTTGAACTTAACTTAAAGAAAACTTTAAAGATGGTTGAGAGTGCTGCAAAAAAAGGAGCAGAGATTATTTGTTTGCAAGAACTTTACAAGACGCCTTACTTTCCAAGTAAAAAAGGAGTAAAAGTAGATAAATTTCTTGAAACTATCCCTGGGGAATCTACAGAAGCATTTAAAAAGATTTCTAAAAAATATGGATGTTCTATTATTTTGCCTATTTATGAAAAAGCTAAAAATGGGAAAAGATATAACACAGTAGTCGTTCTAAATGAAAAAGGAGAAATACAACCCTCATATAGAAAGATTCATATTCCTCATGACCCAAGCTTTTATGAAAAAGATTATTTCGCGGAAGGGGACAATGGTTATAGATTATATAAACACAAAAATATAACGTTTGCTGTCCTTATCTGTTTTGATCAATGGTTCCCAGAGGCTGCTCGTTCGCTTAAGCTTTCTGGTGCAGAGATTATATTTTATCCTACGGCAATTGGAAATATTATTGGAAATAAGCCAATAGATGGTGATTGGCACGATGCTTGGGAGACGGTAATGCGAGGGCACGCTATTGCAAATAGTCTACCAGTAGTTGCTGTAAATAGGACTGGAATAGAAGGTAAATTAAATTTCTGGGGACAATCATTTGTGACAGATGCTTTTGGAAAAGTTATAAAAAGAGCAAGTGCTACAAAAGAAGAAATAATAATAGCAACTCTCGATTTGGCTATGAATGATTATATTTCGGAAGATTGGGGATTTATGAGAAATCGTAGGCCAGATACTTATAAATCTATAACAAATAAAATTATTAAGAAATAAAATGTTAACAATTCCAAAAGAACTTGGATATTATATGCCGGCTGAGTGGGAAAAACATTCGGCTGTTTGGCTTGCTTGGCCGTATGGAGATATAACATTTCCAAATATCTTAAATGAAATAGAACAAAGTTATTGTCAGATTATTAAAGCCATAGAAGATAGTGAAAAAGTAAAGTTAATTGTTTTAAATGAATCTGAAAAGGAAAGGATATCTAAAATGTTTATTAGTTATGGAATAAAGTTAGATAATATAATTTTTTATATAGTACCAAGTTATGTAGATGTATGGATAAGAGATTATGCTCCTATAACTTTATTTAATAAAGAAAACTCTAAATTAGCTTTTGTAAAATGGAATTATAATGCTTATGGGAGAGGAGATGATCCATTTTTTGCTGATTTATTAAAAGATGATAAAGTTTTCTCTAATATTTTAGATGAATCTAAATATAAAATTTTTAAACCAGATATAGTTTTAGAAGGTGGAGCAATAGAATTAAATGGAAGGGGAACTCTCTTAACTACAGAGCAATGTCTTCTTAATAAAAATAGAAATAGTGAATTAGATAGAAGTCGCACAGAAATTTATTTAAAAGCTTATCTTGGTGTTGAGAATATAATTTGGCTTAAAGAAGGACTTGTAAATGATCATACAGATGGACATATTGATGAAATAGCTCGTTTTGTAAATCCGAATACAATTGTATGTGCCTATGAAAAAAACAAAAAAGATCCAAATTATGTAATACTTAATGATAATTATAAAACATTAAAAAAAGCACGAACTGAAAATGGTAAGAAATTTAAAATAATTAAATTACCAATGCCTCATATGGATTATGATAATGGAGAAAAAGCACCAGTTTCTTATACAAATTTTTATATAGGTAATTCTGTAATTTTAATGTCTATATTTAATGATTTGAATGATAAAAAAGCTATGAAAATAATCAAATCTTTATTCAAAAAACATAAGGTGATAGGTATTGATTGTTCTAAAATTATTTATGGTGGTGGAGCAATTCACTGTATAACAATGCAAGAATATCTTTAATATGGAGTTAGAGGCTATCTAAACCAAATCCAAAAATTTTATCAAAATCAAGTAAAGTAGCTTTCTTCTCAGCAGGAGAGAGCTCTTTATTCTTTAGAATCTCCCAAACTAGAGATAATGCTCGAGCTGTGTTTAGATTATCGTCCATATATTCAATGAGACGGGTCTTATAGCCTGTATTTACCGTTCCTATATCGTTTCCAAGGTCTAAATATGCCTTTCTTAAGCGCTCTAAAGCTGTTTGTGCACCATTTACAGCCTCGAAAGTGAAGTTTGTTCTTGTAGAATAGTTGGAAGTATACAACCACAGCCTGAAAGCTATTGGATCAATACCTTTATTTATTAAGTCTTCTAAGGTGTAAAAATTACCAAGAGATTTTGACATTTTTTTACCATCTACCAAAAGGTGTTCATTGTGCATAAAATATTTAGCAAACATTTTTCCTGTCGCACATTCTGATTGAGCTATTTCATTTTCGTGATGGGGGAAAATATTATCCACACCTCCAGTATGAATATCGAAACTCTCTCCTAGTTTATTCATACTCATAGCTGAACACTCAATGTGCCAGCCAGGGCGTCCCTTACCGAGATCAGTTTCCCAAAATACACTTCCATCTTCCTCTACCCATGCTTTCCAAAGTGCAAAATCTTGAGCGTTTTCTTTTTCATATTCATCTTTTTTTAATCTACCCTTAGCATCTTCTTTTAAATCTGAAAGTTTAAAATGAGAAAGCTTACCATACTCTTTGTCTTTGTTAATATCAAAATAAACAGAGCCATCACTAGTCCTATAAGCATAGCCTTTCTCTAGGAGCTTCTTAATCAAAGAAACCATTTCATTTATATAGTCTGTGGCTTTTGTGTAAAAATTTGCAGGTATTATATTTAGTGCATCCCTGTCTTTAAAAAATTCTTCGGTATAAAATTCTGTTAATTCCTTTAAGCTTCTATGTTGCTCTATAACTGCAAGAATTATTTTATCTTCAACATCTGTAATATTCATGACGTGTAGGACATCATAACCACTATATTTTAAATATCTTTTTAATAAATCGGTAAATACATAAGCTCGCCAATTCCCAATATGAAGATGATTGTAGACTGTTGGCCCACAAGTATATAAGCCAACCTCACCCTCATTAATTGGTTTAAAAACTTCTTTTTCGCTTGATAAACTGTTCTTTATTATTAAAGTCATATATTGATAGCTCTATTATACGTGCTACTTGCAATTTTGCCAACTTTTGTGTATTATGATATTCGTAGTTAAGCCTATACATAAAAGGTTTACTATTAATACATAAATATATGGCAGTAGCAAAAAAGACAACAAAAAAGGAAGTAGGAGATAACAAGGAATTTGCCGTTATTTTTACAGGCGGAAAGCAATACAAAGTTGCCGTTGGAGATGTACTTAAGGTGGAGAAACTTGAAGGAGACTTTAAAACAGGAGATAAAATTGTTTTTGATAAGGTTTTACTTGTAGACAATGGAGTAGATACAACAATCGGAACTCCTTATATTACAGGTGCTAAGGTAGAATCATTATTCCAAAAAGCAGGAAAGAATAAAACAATCCTAGTGGTGAAATACAAGCAAAAGAGTAGATATTTGAAGAAGAACGGCCATCGTCAACCCTTCATAGAAGTTAAAATCTCAGCAATTAAATAATACAAACACAAATCAGCCCGAAGCAAAGCTTCGGGCTGGTTTCATATTATTGTCTATTTATGAGAGCGTTCTTGATGGTTTCAGAGTCAGAGTATTCAAGCTCGGTGCCGGTGGAGAGACCACGACCAAGAGATACAATATTTAATTTAAATTTATCTTGTAGGGGAGTAAGAAGCTCTCTTAAATACATATCGGTATGTTCACCTTGAGGATTTAGAGATAGTGCAATTATAACTTCTTTAAGCCCATTTTGTTTGGCTTGATTCTCAATATTTCGAATTAATTCCTTAGTACGGACAAAAGTCGGAGTATCTTTACTGACTATTGGCACAAGTCCACCTAGAATGAAGTACATACCACTGTAATTTTTACTTCTCTTTATATTTTCATAATCGGCATCTTTTTCTACAATGAGAAGGGAAGTTTTGTCAGTTTTCGGATTACTACAAACATCACAAAGTTGATCTTGCTTTGATTGGAAGAAAAGAAAGCAAGAAGGGCATTGATGAATAGTATTCTTCAGATCAAGAATCTTATCTCCAAGTTCTTTTACATAAGTTGGATTCTTGTGTAATAAGAAATAAACAAAGCGCTTGGCTTGGCGTTCACCAATTCCCGGGAATTCTTTGAAGTATTCTGTTAGTTTATCTATTGGATTCATGTTTAAAATTGATCAATTGCGCCACCAGTAGATGAAGCAAATTTATTTACGCCTGATTTATCTATAGATACGAAGGTCGTAGTCTTTTCATCAAAGTATAATTCTACTTTACCAACCGGACCATTTCTATGTTTTTCTATTAGAATTTCTGCGATGTTCGTTTTCTCACTTTCATCTTTACCTTTATCTTCACGATGTATAAACATCACAATGTCGGCATCCTGTTCAATAGATCCTGAGTCACGTAAGTCAGAGAGTCTAGGTCGTCCACCACGAGATTCAACTGCACGAGAAAGCTGTGAAAGAGCTAAAACTGGTACGTCAAATTCTTTAGCCAGAGACTTAAGAGATCGAGAAATTTCTGTTACTTGATTTACCATATTGTCATAATTTTTAGAAGTAGACATAAGTTGTAAGTAGTCTACAATAATTAATCCTAATCCATGTTCAGCCTTTATACGACGACAAACAGAACGCATACGAACAATAGAATTACCAGCAAGGTCATCGACGAAAATTGGAGCTTTGGACAAGCTATCAAGTGAATCCCGAATTTTAGCGAATTCGCTTTCAGCAGATAGATTACCAGTACGAAGATTCCATGCATTTACGCGTGATTGAGCTGCGAGCATTCTATCTACTAATTGCTGAGTACTCATTTCAAGAGAGAATATAACAGTCGGAGTACCTTGTCCTAATGCTGCCTGACGTGCGATATCTAGCGCTAGAGTCGTCTTACCCATAGAAGGACGAGCAGCCAAGATGATAAGGTCAGATTTCTGAAGACCTGAAAGATACTGGTCAAGATCATGGAAGCCAGTTGGTACACCTCGAAGTTCTCCTTTACTTTCATGAAGCCTCTCAAGTCTTTCCCATGCTTCAGGTAAACTATCTTTCAAAGATTGGAATGCATGACCACTAGTATTGTTGTTTATACCCATCATTCTCTTTTCGGCCTGGTCAAGAATTTCAAATACGTCTTCTATATCTTCACGAAAACCAAGCTCAGATATATGATCACCTGCTTCAATTATTTTTCTTAAAATATTTTTTTTAACAAC
>JAPLXT010000002.1 GCA_026395935.1 Candidatus Nomurabacteria bacterium
AATCAAATTATATGTAATTATCTAAAAAGAGGCTCATATGAAGCACTATTTTTTTGCAGAGGATTTCACTGTATTAAAGAATGAGATTGAAAGGATTGGAAAAAAAATCAAAGAATTGGGGAAAGAACAAGGGGAGGCGGCAAGTCAAAGTACTGAAAACTTTGGCCATGATGATGCCTGTCAAGAAGCGATTTATGATGCACGAAGATTACTCATATCACGAATTAATGATTTGATGAGAATTTACAACAAATCAGAAGTTGCAAACCCTAGTCTCCAAACTGAAAAAATAAGATTGGGTTCAATTGTAAAGTTAAGTGATGGTAGAGTGTTTCGAATTGGTAGTTATATGATATTGGCCAACCATAATACCAGAAACATCTCTTACGGGTCACCACTCGCAAAGTCCCTACTCGGCAAGAAGAAAGGCGATTCAATCTACTTTAATGGAGTGATAATAGAAATAGAGAGCATAGATAAATAAAACTACTAACACAATTGTTAGTAGTTTTATCTTCTAATCTGCAATTAATTTTTTTATAATTTTATCATAATCAATCTTTTTTCTTTTTATGTATTCAAGTTCACTTCTCACACAAATTTCAAATGCTATGTCTTTTAAGGTATCACTGGGAAAAAGTTTTAAATAAGAATCATTTATCCACCAATCAATTCTCGGAAACCTATATCTATCTAGAGCATCAGCTGTTTTAATAATATTTAGAAAATCACTCGAATCTTGATTAATAGTGATATTTGTTTCTCTTTGAATAACATCATGCATTTTAATTCCGTATGAAATTGATCCCAAATCACTAACAAAAATTTTATTTTTTTTAATCAATGAATCAAATAATTGGAGTGATCTTTCTCCGTGGTTATCATCCCTATTATCATTGACCCTACCAATATCATGAAACAAACCCATGTAAATTAAATCGAGTTTAGATATTTTTAAATTTCTCTCTTCAGCAATTAATAAAACATTAATGGCAACTCTGATTGCATGATTCATACCATGAATACGACACGCAACTTCTTTGCTCAAATAGAACTTAATATTAAAATAAACCCAAGGTTCCAACTTAATAATAGATTGCAAATACTGTCTTCTTTTTGTTTTACTAATATCGGAAAATATTGGTTTATTACAAATTATCCAGTTCAATGAATCAACATCATTTTTTTGATGTTTAGGTTTAACCTTCATTAATAACTGCTCCCTATAACTTTTTCTTCGCATTTTCTTCTGCTTTCTGAGTAAACTCTGTTAATTCATCTTCTGTCATGATTTTTATATTTAACTCAGAGGTTATTTGTTCTAATTCCCTTTCAATATCATCAATTAGGTCTTTGTCATTTACAACTTTTTCTATTTCAAAATGATATCCCCATTCTTTGCTCCACTTTATAGCCAACTCACATCCTTTGTATACAAAATTCCTTCTTTTCTGAATACCACCCATCACTTTTTCTGGATTAGTTATATTGTCTAAAACAAATTTAATTTTAGAAAATTCTGATTCACCAAAATATATTTCAGTTTCTGGAAATACTGAACCCTGCCCTATCTTATTCATTTTTAATGAAATTTTAGCATTCTTCTTTGATATATTATGAACAGCTTTCAGGAGCTTATCATTGTAAATATAATAAATGACATCTTTGTCATCTTGACCAAGATCTTCCCCATTGATTGATAAGAATTCAATTAAATT
>JAPLXT010000107.1 GCA_026395935.1 Candidatus Nomurabacteria bacterium
CGAACAGTTTGGTAATATACCTACGGATGAAAACTGGAGTTCTGAAATAAAAGCTGAAATGATTAAATCAAAAAATCTAATAGCCAAGATAGAAGAAAAGGAACGAGTAAATAACTAAAAAATAATACTTTAAATAATAAAAGCCGACTATTTCGGCTTTTATTATTTGTGCTATAATTTAATTCATGTCACATAAAACACAAGGTAATAGATCAGTAATATCAGCCCTTGTTGGGAATGTATTCGTAACTATCATAAAAACTATCATCGCGGTCACATCTGGTTCGGCTAGTATGTTCGCTGAAAGTGTCCACAGTTTCGCCGATACTCTCAATCAATCATTACTACTTATAGGATTAAAGCGGTCAAGTAGGCCAGCTGATGACTCTAAGGGGTATGGATATGGTATTGAAAGATTCTTCTGGTCCTTAATATCCGCTTGTGGAATTCTATTTATTGGTGCAGGTGTTACTGTATACCATTCTATTGATTCCTTAATGAGTGAATCTAATGTAAGCGTACATGAACTCAATTATTTTACAATTCTAGTACTTTGCATCGCTTTCGTTGTAGAAGGAACGACTTTAATAATTGCAATTAGAGAGCTCAGAGGGAAAAAAGAACTTACTAGGAAAGTTTTCGCTGATGCGGACCCAGTAACCCTCGCAGTTGTATATGAAGATAGTGCAGCAGTACTAGGTGTGCTTGTTGCCCTCCTTGCACAAGAATTAATGTATGTCACAGGAAACAATATATACGACTCTATAGGTGGTATTATCGTCGGATTTATACTTGGCTTTTTGGCCATTCTTCTTATCATAAAAAATCACAATTATATTATAGGTAAATCACTCGACGATGAAGTAACAGAAGAGATAAAGGAATTACTTCTAGAAGATCCTTGTATAGAGAACGTCTCAGAATTCAAATCCGTAGCTGTAGATATAAATAAATACAGAATCTACACAACAGTAGAGTGGAACGGATCCCCTCTTTATGAAGAGATATATGAAGCTGGAGATTTGAAAGAAGAATTTGATAATATTAAAAATGACTTTAGAGAATTTACAAAACTCATGTTCAAAACAACAGACAGAATCCCTCGCTTAGTCGGAAACAGAATCGATGAAATAGAAAAAAGAATTAAAGAAAAATTCCCACAGATTGCATATGTGGATATTGAGATAAATTAAATTCTATCTTATTTTATTTAGTCTCTAAGACTAAATCTGGATAACCTTTCTTGATATACGTTTTCTCTACGTCTTTTATTCCTAAATTTTCTAAAAAATTAAGACAGGCATCCCTAGCTTCAAATCCATCTTTAAAATCCCCTTTCGCTTCGGCTTCTATAAAATAGCCAAGTCCTTTTATATAGTCGAGGGCTACTTCTATATCACCGCACATCCAGTATTCCCTTTGCTTATCAACAGTAATAACGTACTTGAAATTGAGTAGTTCTAGCGTCTTTTTAAATTCATCTACGTTCTTAATTTCTGTCTCGTATTCTTCTGAACCATCTTGTGACCCATCGTCTTTGGGATTTATCGATCTGACATATTCAAAAACAGTTTTGTCTGGATTGGTTCTAATTCGCATCCACTCTACAGGATGAGGCTTGTGTGCAAAAAAATCCCTATGTTGTGGAACATAATAATCATCCACTTGTCTTATAGCCTTTATTAATACCCCGCCATTAGAGACTTTTTTCTTAATCTCTCCAAAAATTTCTTCACTATCTAGTTTTATTTTTATCTCAACCTCTATGTTCATAAATTTACAAAATTAAATTAAATATTTAAAACGCCTTAAATGATTTACTATCAATAATTTGCTGAACTTCTTCAAATCCAATTTGAAATGCGAAGTTATAACGTGCAGGAAGTGCAAACACATAATTGGCATTTCTCCACAATTCACTTGGGCCTATTGGAGCTGCTCCTAAAGATAATTTTTCTGCAACGACTAGATCCCATTGTGCGGGAGTAAAAATCATAATTGGAATATCTTGTCTCGGATTATCAACTGTCCACAATGGATGCCTAATAAGAATTTTAGGTCCTTCTAATTTTGTTGATTTATCTGTAAGTTCTTGCCCGTCTAATACCTGACCGTTCCATTTTTCTCTGACAATACTATACCCTTTCCATGTAATAGGTAGTATAATACTAAAGCTATATTCGGCGTTGGTATAATTTAAAATCTCTATTGGTAACGGCTTTGTTTGAATTGGATTTTTAGTAATTAGAGATTGTTTTTTAATTAAAATAAAATAACTAGCTACTCCAATTAGAAAAATAATAACAGCAATTATAAAAATTCTTGTAATTTTTTGTTTATTCATATTATTATTGGAGCAAAGTGCCATTAATACCTCCAACATAATTTGCCATAAAAGAAGGAAGGGCAAAAAGTAACCCTATGAGTGGTAAAACTAAAACCACTACAGTGATAATCATTGTCCATTTGAAATACTTTCGAGTCTTCTCAACAGAAATATAAACCGCTTCTACTTTCCTATTAATCTCATCTAATTTTTGATCTGTATTTAATTCCATTTATTTATTATACAATAATAAACATAATATACCCTAACTGTGATTTTACTATATTTGAATCTTTTTAAAGAAATAACTTCCAAGCCATAAGAAAATGGCTGTAATTATAGTTAGAACAATTAAATCAAGCCCTAGCCCGTAATGGCTAGAGTTGATAAGTAGAGACCGAAAAGCATCCACCCCGTACGAAAGAGGGTCTAATTTTGCAATAATTGATAAAGCTTTTGGTAAGCCTTCTAATGGAAATAATGCACCTGAAAGAAAAAAGAGAGGCATAACTAAGAAATTCATTATGAGCTGGAAACCTTGCATGTCATCGAGTAGCGAAGCAATCATGGTACCAAGAGCTGTAAAAAGAAGCGCTACTAAAAACATCACAGGTATTACAAAAAGTACTCCACTAAAACTATAAGGATGAAAACCAAAAATAATGGCAAGGACGAGAACAATAACACCTTGCATCGTCGCAACTGTCGCTCCTCCAATCGTCCTACCTATCATAATATTTAAACGTGACATAGGGGCAACCATCATTTCTTTCAAAAAACCAAACTGGCGATCCCAAATTATTTCGATACCTGTGAAAATAGAAGTAAAAATAATACTCATACCAATAATACCTGGTGCTAGGAAATTAATGTAGCTTCCCTCACCTGCCTTCTGAAACACAGAACCGAAACCATAACCCATAGCAAGTAAGAAAAGTAGAGGCTGCGCTAAAGAACCCAGTATTCTTGATTTTGAGCGTAAATATCTCTTTATTTGCCTTAGCCAAAGTATATATATTTTCATAATTTTAATGATTTATTTATATCTATTATCGTTTCCACATACGACGATTCGTACGCATCTGATCAACTGACGAAGCAGCTTCCTCGCGAATCACACTACCAGTCAAAGACAAGAAGGCATCTTCAAGTGATGTTTTCCCTGTTTGTTCTTTTAATTCGGCAGATGTACCAGAGGCAATTATTTTCCCATGATCAATTATGGCAATCTTTTGAGCTATACGGTCTGCCTCTTCCATATAGTGAGTCGTGAAGAAAATTGTCGTCCCCTCTTTCTTATTCAAATCTTTCAAATATTCCCACATATGATTTCGCGTCTGCGGATCAAGGCCCAAGGTAGGCTCATCGAGAAAAATGATCTTTGGATGATGAAGAAGTCCGCGAGCTATCTCAAGTCTTCTCTTCATTCCTCCTGAAAATTCTTTGACTAAACTGTCCTTCCTATCCCAAAGCTCTACAAAGTTTAATAATTGCTTCATACGCTCCCTGCGTAACTTTTTAGGCATGTCATAAAGAACTCCATGGAACTCCATATTCTCCCATGCTGTAAGTTCATCATCCAAACTTGTATCCTGGAATACAATACCAAAACTACGACGAACGAGATCAGGATTCTTTACTGGATCATTACCGTTTATTTCCATCTGACCTTCAGTTGGAAACATAAGGGTCGTCAGCATTTTAATAGTTGTAGACTTACCAGCACCATTGGGACCCAAGAACGCAAAAATCTCTCCTTCTTCCACATCAAAAGAAATGTCATCTACTGCGACAAACTCACCAAACTTCTTTGTTAAATTTTTTACTTCAATAATTTTTTTCATAAAATTAACTCTGAGTGTTTATTATACTATATAATCTATAAATATAGCTAACTACAATATATACATATTTCTTAGTAATTCTATTTGGTAAAATCTTAAATATTTAGTATGATGGTCGCAGTTGTTCTTTTTATGAAGTACGGGTTTTGATTATTAATTCCTGTACGTACTCTGATTTTATTCTACTTAGCGGTAAAATATTTATCGGAGTATGGAGAGGTCGCATAGCGGTCTAGTGCACTACCTTGGAAAGGTAGCAAGGTGTTACAGCCTTCGGAGGTTCAAATCCTCTCCTCTCCGCACGTTCAAAAAATTGCCCTTAGGGGCATTTTTTGTTGCGCGGAGAGGAGCAAAGTATCTGCATACTTTGCGTAGAGGATTTGAACAACCTTGAGTTTGTAATTTTAGATGTAATCTAAAATTACGCGAAAGGTGTACA
>JAPLXT010000003.1 GCA_026395935.1 Candidatus Nomurabacteria bacterium
GATTATTATAAGTGGTATAGCTTTTCTTATTCTCTAAGTATTAAATTTTGATATATTTAGTATTCATTTTTATAAAATCCTCTCGAGAGAATACTCTCTCAGTAAGTCCTATCTCTTTTATAATATAAGTATCATATTCCCTACCAGGACTCATTTTGAGTAGATTCTTTACGTTCTTGTTGCCATCTTTGCAAAGTGCTCGCACAAAGAAATAGCCACCTTTTTTCAAAACTCTATTTACTTCATTTAAATAAATTTCTCTCCCTTTCTCATTTAAAGAGTTAGAACTTGTGACATCAAGCACTACATCTATAGAGCCATCTTCTATTTCATATTTCTCTCCTATGTCACCACATCTATAATCCACATGAAGACCCATATCATTTGCGCGATCCTTCGCAATATTTAAAGCAATCTTTGAAATTTCTATTCCTATAACTTTATTTCCTAGATCACTCAGATAGTTTGAATTCCTGCCTGTACCACAACCAAGATCAAGAATTATTCTATCTTCTACTCTGTATTTCTGCTCCTTTTTTAAAAACTTCAAAAAGCGTAATGTGTCCGCTTGCGGACCATCATTCTTTGTTACGAGCATTGGGCTCTTATACTCCCTGTCCCATACATTTCCTTGATGCGTCATAATGATAGAATTCTAGCATATATAGCGAAAAAGTTTTTATTCCCTTGAAATAAGACTAACGATTATCAAAATAATCGCTACTATAAGAAGTATGTGTATAAGTCCTCCAGCAATATGGAAACCAATAAAACCAGTTAACCATAGTACCAATAAAATTATTGCAATTGTTCCAATCATAAATATATTTTTAATTATTCTTTGTCTGTAAATATCACAAGTCGACTACTGTGATCCTTTTCTATTTTATCCCACAAACCCGAGCAAGTTATCAGATTCAAGTGTGCCTTATTGTCACTTGAATTAAAAACTATGAATGCATCTTCATTGGGGTTGTAGGTTTTCATTGCACGAACAATGAAAGTATTTGTTACACCTAGATTATCCTCAACATAAATTTTGTCTCCTATTGATACTTTATACAAATTATCAAAAGCTGCGGGTATGCCGTCCTTCCAGCCAGAGTGCCCCGCAATTACAGCACTACCCACCTCACCTGGCCTTGGTCCTAAATTATACCAAGCAACATTTGACGGGCCTTGTGGAACCCCCATAGTGCCATCCTTATCAATACCGACATACTCAATAATGGAATCAACATTAATAACCGGAATTTTAAGCCTTATTGGACTTTCATTGGCAGACAAATCAAAGTTTGTTTTTTCTTGAGAAGCACTGGCAATTGGATTATCCTGATAATAATTTTGAAAAATAAAGTAAGAAATAGCCCATGCAGAAAATATAAATCCTATAATAGTAATCGTCAGTAATTTCTTTTCTAATAATTTTTTTATTAATTTCATATAGGATTTAAAATAGAAGTAATATTGGAATATTTTTTATCTAAATAATTTTAAAATATTATTTAGTAAAAATTCATACCATGTTTGTGGAGGAAATCCTGTCTTAGGAAGTTTAGGAGCTATTACGACAGGAGTACTTAAGATAGTAATAGTCGGTTCATAGAGACACAGCTCTGGCTTACTAGATGAAAAAGCATTATAGTTTGTAGCGGCTGGATCTTTACATCCATAAACTGTACCTCCCCCACTACCCGGGTCAATATATGTATTTGTAATTGTACAAGTTGCACTTTCACCTAGCGCAAGAGAAACGGTATCACCATCAACTGTCGTACCTCCAACACAAACCCAATCGCTTGCAGTATAACCAGTGGGACCCGTTTCAGATAAATTGTACGTTCCAGCATCAAATGACGCACCATTATTTACAGTTGGACCTACACCGCTGAACCCAGTCGGACCAGTAGCTGTCAAAGTCCAATCAGTTGCATCATATGAGCCACCAACTACAACTTTTTCAAGAGTCAAAGTTGGAGTGATGTCATTATTCGTAATAGTACAAGTTGCGTTTTGTCCGGATGAAAGTGTAATAG
>JAPLXT010000035.1 GCA_026395935.1 Candidatus Nomurabacteria bacterium
TTACTAAGCCATTCCTCTACCCCTTTTAATTCTATTTTAAAACTTGTTGTATTGTATGACATATACTTTTATTATAACACAAGTGCTAAATGTTCTAAAATCATTTTCACCGAGCACCCTGGTGTACTTAAGAAATCACGACTGCTTTTAAATTCCCCTAAAATAAATTTCAAATCTTCATTATTCAAATCCTTTTTCCATTTCTCATAAATAATTCTCTCAAGTCCATTCACAAGCGAAATAGCATAATATCTTAGTCCCCCGCTATTTTCATTATCTTTAAACTCTTTAATTATTTCTGCTACTTTTTCAATACGATTTTTTGGTATCGCCTTGATAAATCCTTCCGCTATTTTATCTTCAAACTTATTATCACTTTGTAAATTTTTAATCAGTTGTACCCTTGAAAGGATTGTGCCTAAAAGCAACGATGAATCTGGCACTATTATAAAGAAGTGAGTATTCTCTGTCGGCTCTTCTATTACTTTAAGTAATGTTTGCTCCGCTTCACGATTTATAAATTTTGCTCCAATTATACAAATTTTCTTTTTGCCATCCGTTGCTTTGTTTTGGTGCCATTCTTTAATTCTATGTCCATCTTCAATATTAAAAGAATCATAAAGATTCAACATTACATCTGGGCTGTACTTATTTATATCTCCTCGTTCTTCCAGATAAATACGCAAAAGGTAAATAATCTCTTCTGGATTACCTTCTATCACATAACTATGATACAAATCTTGTGGAAATAATTGACTGAAATTATTCATACTATTTATCTTTTACTGATAATAGTCTTTTTATATGTATCTAGATGATTAAGTGCCTCCCCTGTACCCTTTGCAACACAAAGTATAGCTTCATCAGCGACGCGGGCTTTGACTCCTGTACGTCTGTAAACAAGTTCTGCTAAATTGCGAAGCTGACTTGAACCTCCAGTCATTATAATCCCATCATCAATGATGTCTGCAGATAATTCAGGTGGAGTGAGAGAAAGAACTTCTTTAATCGCTCCAATCATAGTACGTAATTCTTTATCTATTGCTCTCACTATTTCGTTCGTAGAAATTTGCGCCGTACGAGGAAGCCCTTGGATGAAGTCTCTGCCTTTAATTGTAATTGTTAGTTCTTCCTCGAGAGGAATTGCTGCACCTATTTTGATCTTTATAGCTTCTGCTGTTCTGTCACCAATAGCTAGGTTGAAAGTCTTCTTTATATAATCCGCTATCGCTGCGTCAATCTTGTCTCCGGCACATTTGACTGAAGTAGAAGCGACGATACCACCAAGCGCGATCACAGCTACGTCTGTCGTTCCTCCTCCTATATCCATTATCATGTGTCCTTTTGACTCATGTATTGGTATACCTGCTCCTATTGCTGCTAAGATTGGTTCCTTCACAACGTAAGCATTTGAGGCCCCGGCTTTCACTGCCGCTTCTACGACAGCACGACGCTCTGTGGAGGTAATTCCGGCTGGAACTGATACCATGACGTCCGGCTTAAATAAGTTGTATTTACCGAGAGTTTTAGTTATAAAATAGCGCAACATTGCCTCGGTAACCCGATAGTCAGCAATCACTCCATCTTTCATGGGACGATAAACGATAATATTGTCAGGGGTTTTCCCTAACATATCCTTAGCCTCAGCTCCAATAGCGAGAATAGTATTGTCTTGCTCAGAAACAGCGACAACAGAAGGCTCATTTAAAACAACCCCTTTCCCTGGTAAATATACGAGGGTGTTTGTCGTGCCTAAATCTATACCTAATTTTTTATAAAATAATGACATATAATGTTTGTAACAAATCTACTATATCATAAAATACAAGATTCTGTGATACCATATAGATATGTATATAGTAACTGTTATTCCAATTCAAAAAGGATTTCAAAAAGAGAATTTAACATATTTTTCTCCGCTCCAAATTCCTCTTGGAAGTATTGTCTCTATTCCACTCCGATCAAAAACAATAGATGCAATAGTTATAAATATAGAAAATGCTAGAGATCAAAAATTTGATTTAAAAAATGCAGACTTTCAATTGAAAAAGATTGTAGGCGTAAAAGGTTCATCACCCTTCGGAACTTCATTCTTTTCTGCTTGTGAAAAAATGAAAGACTACACAGTGAGTAACACTGGCACAATCATCAAAGCACTTCTGCCATCTGTCTTTTTAGAAAATTTAAAAGACCTCAAGCAAAAAAAAGAAACAAGTGTGGATGTAGTAGATACAGAAATAAAAAACCTCAAACAAGAAAAATTAATCTTTCAAGCTTTGAATGCTGATCGTATGAGCTGGTATAGAACTCTCATAAGAGAAGCCTTTGCAAAAAAAGAATCCATCTTCATTTGTGTTCCGACACGTTTTGACATTGAACAATTAAAAATTGAATTCACAAAAGGCATTAATCAATATGTCTTTTCTTTCCATGGCGACTTGAGTAAAAAAACCTTAATAAATACTTATAATTCATGCATAAATGAACCTCACCCAATACTCATTATTGGTACAGGAATGTTCCTCTCTATTCCTAGACATGATATTAAAACGATCATCATTGAACACGAAAGTTCCGATGCATATAAGCAGTATGCTCGTCCATTTATAGACATCAGAGCTTTCGCAGAAATATTGTCTTCCATAGAAAAAATTAAATTAATTTTTGGAGACACACTTTTACGCCCTGATACACTGGAGCGACACGACCAAGGAGAACTTGGTGAAGTTTCCTCACCACTTTTCCGTTTACAAGAAGCTGAAAGACAACTCGTTGTAGATATGAAAGAAGAGGTAGATGAAAAAGGTTCAAAAACTTTTAACATACTTGGTGAGACAACAAAGAAAATGATTTCTTATGCTATCGCCCACAATGAATCTGTTTTCTTGTTTACAATTCGGAAGGGCTTGGCTGGCGTCACAGTTTGCCATGATTGCGGACACACCATACTTTGTCCAAGATGCTCTACTCCTATAGTCCTTTATGGCTCTAAACAAAGAAATGCTACGAAGATAATTAATTCTCGTATATTTATGTGCAACAAATGTGGCCATAAGGAAACAACCGAAGTAAGGTGTGAGGAGTGTAATAGTTGGAACCTTACTCCACTTGGCATTGGTACTGACAGAGTATATGAAGAAGTAAAAAAGCTTTATCCTAATGCAAAAGTAATACAAATAGATAAAGAAACAGTCTCTACAGATAAAGAAGCACATGAAGCTATGAATGAATTTTATAAAAACCCTGGAAGTATATTAATAGGAACTGAAATGGTCTTCTCCTACATCAATACTGAAGTAACCCACAGTGCCATCATATCTCTAGATGGGCTCCTTTCTATACCTAGTTTTAATATCACACAAAAGATTTTACATATCATGGAGAAGTTACACGAAATAACCAAACGCAATCTTATAATCCAAACTAGGTCACCAGAGAATTCTATCCTTGAACACATTTTAAGTGGCAACGTTCTTCCCCTTTATCGAGAAGATTTAAAAGAAAGAAAGCAATTCGGTTATCCTCCATTTAAGAGACTTATAAAAATAACATTCACAGGTGGAGCAAGTGATACGGAGAAGGCGAGAATGTTTATTGATAAATTCTTAGGTGGCTATGAACCACAAATATTTAGTGCCTTCATTGGTAAAGTAAAAGGACAGTACGTGACAAATACAGTCATTAAAATAGATCCAAATCTTTGGCCTCTTCCGACGGATGATAAGAAAATCGTAAGCGAGCACCTTAAAGAAAACCTCTACCGCCTCTCGCCCGCATTCTCCATAAATGTCGACCCCGAAGATTTGCTATAAATATAAAGGTGTGATAATATAAACCCCATATGATTACTGTAATAGAAGTAAAAAAGAATACAAATGAGAACAATATGAGTCTTATCCGCAGATTTACTCGTAAGGTTCAAGAGTCTGGTATTATCCAAAAGGTTAAAAGCAAGCGTTATAATGAAAGAACTGAATCTAAAGTTAAAACAAAGATTGCTACTCTAAAAAGAATTAACCGTAAGAAGGCACTAGAAAAATTACAAAAACTAGGTAAAGCCCCAATGGAAACCAAACGTGGACGTCGTTAATAAATTTATGTCGCGTTTCAAAGGACACTACGCGACGCGATTTTGCAAAATCGTATGAGAGAGACAGAATTCTGTACAATCAAAAACACCACAAAGGGCAAGCTCCCAAGCTTGCCTTTTGTCTCTATGAAGAACGCTGTTCTAGGAGAGAAATACGAGCTTAGCGTAGGCTTCTTGACAGCCAAGCAACAAAAAGAAATAAACCAAAGATATCGAAATATAGATAAAACTACAAACATTTTATCTTTTCCTCTCTCAAAGAAATCTGGCGAAATTACATTTGATTTAGCAAAGGTTAAGAAAGACGCACCACTGTTTGACATGAGTTATCCTCGATTTTTAAAATATCTATTCATTCATGGGCTCTTGCATTTGAAAGGATATGATCATAGTGCTATAATGGAAGGACAAGAAAAGAAATACATGAAAATGTTTTCTTAGCCTGAAATTAAATAATGACTAAAAATAATTGGAATGTTGGAATAGATATAGGAACCCATACTACTAAGGTAATAGTAACGGGTTATAACAAGGAAAATAATTCCCCTTCTTTGATCGCGACTGGTTTTTCAAATACCGAAGGTATGAGACTAGGCTATATAACAAATGTAGACCAGGTTGCGGATAGTATTAAAAAAGCTGTAATCATGGCTGAAGCAACCTTAGGTCACAAGATTCGAAAAGCTTGCGTTTCTATTGGAAGTATTAGTTTAAGTTCATGCGTCTCGACTGGTTCTGTTATCATTTCTCGTGCAGACCAAGAAATAACAGAGCTTGATATTTCTAAAGTATTAACAATGAGTGAAGAGGAACTCGAAATAACAAATAAAAAAATTATACATATAATCCCTGTTTCTTATAAATTGGACGGCAAAGATATCCATGGTCGCCCTCTTGGTATGCACGGTATAAAACTTGAAGTGAAAACTTTATTTGTCACTTGCTTAAAACAAAATATTGAGGATTTAGTCACTGCTCTTGGCCTTGCCAACATTGAAGTTCTTGATGTTGTCGCTTCCCCTCTATCCCTATCCACTATTTTATTAAATACTAAACAGAAAATTGCTGGATGTGCATTACTAGACATAGGAGCTGAAACTGTATCAATTTCTGTTTTCGAGAATAATTTATTGATATCTTTACAAGTTTTCCCTATAGGGAGTATGGATATTACTAAAGACGTAGCCCTCGGTTTCAAAATAACTCTTGAAGAAGCTGAAAGCGTAAAATTAGGAAGTGTACTCGGTGGAGATTTTCCAAAGAAAAAAGTTGATGAAATAATTGAGGCTAGATTAAGTGACATCTTTGAGCTAGTAGAAAATCATCTAAAACGAATTAGAAGAAACGGCCTTCTTCCTGCAGGAATAATCATCACAGGTGGGGGCTCTTATATTTCTCGTATAGAAGAATTGGCGCGTAAACAATTAAATCTTCCGGCAAAAGTTGGCCCAACAGATACGACGATCAATAATAAATTTAAAATAAAAGATGCATCATGGTATGGAGCATTAGGACTCGCATTATCCACACCTACTGGAACAAACAATATAGAAAATTCTATTGGAGATAATATTAAACAAGTAAAAGGATTCTTTAAATCTATTTTTTCTCAGCTCTTGCCTTAATATACTTATATTAGAAAATAAATTAAACATTGCGTCAAATGTTTTCTTTTTATATATTTCTGGTATTATATATGCAGTAATTTATTATTAATCAGATACAACCTTCCCCGTCTTTTACAGAAGACGCTCTAGGATGCTATACATAAATATGCCTAAAATAAACCCAGACATAGAATCATTTGCAAGAATTAAAGTTATCGGTATTGGAGGTTCAGGTAAAAATGCCTTAAATCACATGATAGCTTCTAAGGTAAAAGGTGTGGAATTCATTGTCATGAATACCGACACCCAGGATTTACATAACTCTCTCGCTGAAAAGAAGGTCCACCTCGGCAAGAACTTAACTAAGGGACTTGGTGCAGGAATGAACCCAGAGATAGGTCGCCGTGCTGCAGAAGAAACAAAAGCTGAAATTCAAGATGTTATCAAAGGTGCTGACATGGTCTTCATCGCTTGTGGTATGGGTGGAGGTAC
>JAPLXT010000067.1 GCA_026395935.1 Candidatus Nomurabacteria bacterium
GAATAAATAAATTAAAACTGGAATAATGCTGCTAAAGTAAAAATGTCTATACTAAAGAGAAAAACAATGAACGCACTTATAATCAAAAATGGAGCAAATGGTATCTCAGTCTTCATGTTAAGTTTCCCCGCCTGCTCCCTCTTGAGGGCGGGCAGGTTTTTTAAGAAGAACATAATGAAAAGACCGACGATAGCTCCAATCCAAAAAGCCAAAATCATAGAAGCTAGACCCATATAAATACCAAGAATCCAACCTAGTCCAAGCATAAGCTTGGCATCACCTAGGCCCATCCATTTACCTTTGGATAAAAGCCAGATAAGGAAAAATGGCAAAGCAAGTAGCGGTCCCGCAAGAATTGCAGAAGCTCTAGGTAAAACAAACAAAGTACCAAAATCAGAATAATTTATAAAAATAGAAAGGAAAGCAGCGAGAGAGAAAACAAAGACAAGTTTATCAGGAATAACCTTATGACGAATATCATATACAGAAATAACAATTAAAATTGAAAAAATAAAAGCAAAGAAAATAACAAGTAATAAATATAGTAATGGGGAAAAGAATATTATTGGAATGAAATGATAAGCAACCAAAACAAACATTAATCCGGTTATGAATTCAACAAGTGGATACTGGTGAGATATTTTCTCAGCACAGCGTCGACACTTACCAGATTGTATTAAAAAAGAAAAAAGAGGGATAAGCTCATACCATCGGAGAGTGCGATTACAAGTCATGCAAATAGATCGTCCTGTTACTATAGTTTTACCAGTATTAAACCTAAAAATAACGACATTCAAGAAACTTCCAATAATAGTCCCGAGTAAAAAGATAAAAATAAAGACAAGTGTATTCATGTATATAGTATAACATCCAAACAAACAAAAAACCACTCAAAATTGAAGTGGTTTTTTGTAAAATTAATTAAAATTTAGTTTGTAGGACAAACTGTTGCATCTGCTGCTATAGCTGTGCTTGTCTCTTTTGAAGCACCAGTACTATCTACACAATACATTTTAACAGTAGCAGGAGAAACTGCGGCTACTGAAACCAAAGGAGCTTCAGCTACCCATGCATCAGCCACAGAGTGACAAGTTACAGAATATGGAGAAGTAATAGCATTTCCTGCAACTGTGTTTACTGCATTTACAGAAGTTGAAACACCTTCAGAGGCTACAATAGCAGTAAGTAATCCTCCTGTACCACCAAATGCACCTGGTACTGTAGCAATATCTCCTGTACAAATACCAACATAAGTCTCAGCTGTTGAATAGAAAATTTCTGCTTGAGCTCTCATACTTGAAAGTTGAGACTTTACAGCAGCATCCTTTCCTTTATTTCGAGCACTTGAAAGTGAAGCCAAAACAACAGATGCTAATATACCAATAATTGCAATAACGACGAGAAGTTCAATAAGCGTAAAACCTTTATTTTTTTTCATAATATTTTCCACTTACGTGGAAATTTAATAATAAATTGCCTTTATAAAAAGACGCGACCTTAACTAATAATTATAAACAAGTAGTAGCGGTACTAGTATCATTACCTGCTACTATCTTAGTACCACCTGAAACAGCACCATTAACTAAATTAACTACACCAGAATACCCTGTACTATCAACACAGAAAACTGAACCGGTTGGAGTAGCAGAAGTATTAGGAAGAGTAGCAGATACACCCCACTTGAAATGTCCAGCATCACTAG
>JAPLXT010000083.1 GCA_026395935.1 Candidatus Nomurabacteria bacterium
CAAGCCCGAGTGCTCCCCCAAGCATGATCGCCTTCGTCGCGTCCACCTTATCCTGGTGGTGGAGAAGCTGCCAAGGGTTTAGCTGTTCGCTAATTAAAAAGGTACGCGAGCTGGGTTCAAACCGTTAAGGAATTAATTACGATTAATTTTTTAACAGTTTGAACCGTCGAGGAAAGTAAAGAAATATAGAATATTTCTTTCAATGTTTTAATCTGAGAAATGACCGTGTGCACTGTGGTGCACTCACGGCGGCATACAATTAATTTGTATGAGAAATTCACTTATATCGGTGAAGTCCCAAGTGGATAATACCGAGGGAATACTATTTATAGTAGCCCGTAGAGACTAAATGTGAAATATTTCGTAGCGAAGCGGAGATTCTGAGTGTAATCACGAAGAACAAGTTTCGACTATGGGAGAAAGTTATAGTCCGATCCCTCAAGAGATTGAGGTTCGATCATTATTATTGAAACGCGATAATGGTAGAAGTAAAACATAGATGCGTGAGACAGGTTGGTCTCCTATCTACTGCAGGCGTTGATTCTTGAAAAGATTTGCTCCTAGTACGAGAGGACCGGAGTGAACTGACCTCTGGTGTGCGGGCTCTACTGCCAAGTGGACTGCCCGGTAGCTATGTCGGGAATGGATAACCTCTGAAAGCATCTAAGAGGGAAGCCAACTTTAAGATGAGGAATCGTTTGAGAAACCTAAGAGATGATTAGGTTGATAGGCACTAGGTGTACAGACAGTAATGTCTTTAGCCGAGGTGTACTAATCGTTCGATTCCTATTAGGAAATTTGAAAATCAATATTATTGTTGTGTTCTATCTCCGGCAAGTTTACTTGCTAAGGATCAGCATTCAGTTTTCAGGTATTATTTGTACCTGAGAATTTGTTGAAAATTTTGTGTTGGTGATTTGATATGGTGGTCACACCTGTTCTCATTCCGAACACAGAAGTTAAGCACCGTTATACCGATGATACTCCTTGTGGGGAAAGTAGGTAATCGCCAGCACAAAGTTTTTAACTAATAAAAAGCACCCATTTGGGTGCTTTTTGTGTTATTATATTATATATGGAAAGTAATTTACCCCCCCAAAGGAATTATATTTTGAGAGCAATTTTGATTATTTTATTAATATTGTTTATATGGGGAGGTGTATATCTAGTTAGGCATAGGAAGTCGGCACAGCCAGTTGTTAATAATCAGAATCAAGTAAATATTGGCGATCCTTCACTAAATGCTTCTGTCACAAATCAAGTTAATTATACAAAAAGTTTCAAGCTTTGAACATTAGAATTTTTCTATCCAGATAATCTTACTATGAGGCAAGAAATATCAGGTGCCATATCTCTTTATCATGTGCTTCCTTATAATCACAAAGATAGTTGTGATTTCAAGGGTAATGAGCCAATGCTTGAATCTGTTACTGATTTTTATTCTGCCTATAAAATATATGATAAGGATATTCTAAGCAGTGTGAAGTTCGATATGGGTGGGAATCCTATGACGAATGCTTTAAAGAAAGAGAGCGCATACACTATAGGTACGATGAATGGATATAAAGTTTATCGAGGCATTGAAGGATGTGGCACTTATGAGTATTATTTACCTATCTCGCCAATTCAGACGCTAGTTATCAGTCGTAACTTATACGCTCAGACTCTTGGCGTGAACGGAGACTCCGTTGTACTGGCTAATATTCCTGGACTTATTACAAAAGTAGAAGAAGAAGCAATATTTAATAATATTTTATTCTCAATAAAGATTCCTAAAGGAGCGGAACCCAAGAAATTCATCACAGATAATTATTCTTTCTCTGCACCCGAGGAGTGGATAAAAGAATCATATTCTACAGATGGTAAATGTATTCGTGAGAGTATCAGTCTGACAGGGGATGGCTATGAATCAGGGCGCATGATTGCAATATATCCGAAAAATTGTTTTGATCCATCTTTAGTTTCATTAGATGCGAAAGAGATAACAGAAAAGGATGGTTATTATATACTAGCCATATATAAAGGTTATATTGGTGATGTGCCTCCTCCTGTCATAACATTAAAAGATGTTTATAAAAAAGTTGTAGAAAGCTTTACATTAAATACTCCAAGTAAGACGCCATCTATACCAAAAGAGATGTCTATTTTGAAAGTTTATTTTGGTGTTCTGAATGATTATTCTGGTTGCAGGATAGATGGAAGTAGTGTAGTTTATCGTTTCGTACCGAAGACGAGTGCTATTGCCCGTGCTTCTATGAATGAACTTTTGAAAGGACCAACCGAATTAGAAAAAGCAAAACATTTATGGACTGGTATCAATTCTGGTGTAAAGTTAAATTTACTTTCTTTCGGTGGTATAACTGCTTACGCGGATTTCTATCTTCCTCCGAATTCTACTTTCAATGTTTCCAATAAGGGAACTTGTGGTGTATCAATGGTTAAAAAGCAGATAGAAAATACCTTGAAACAATTTCCGAACGTGAAAAATATTTTGATCACAGTTAATGGCAGGCCAATGGAAAGCTACATCAATCTCTAAAAGGAGGAGGTAGATGTTGTAGGGTTTTTTTGGTATACTAGAACTATGAATTGGGCAACCAAGAGAAAATTACAATATTTAGGGGGTCTTTTTGGACTCTTTTTGATAGCGCTTTTTATATTCTTATATCCAATCATTTTTCAAAAGCCGACATGTGGAGATGGTAAGCAGAATGGAGATGAGACGGGAGTTGACTGCGGTGGCTCGTGTCAACTTATGTGTAAAGATAAAACTTCCGACCCAGTGGTTCTTTGGAGTCGAGCCTTTCCTGTGCTAGATAACACTTTCAACTTAGTAGCATTTGTCGAGAATCAAAACAAGAATTCTGGTGTAGTTAATATGCCTTATGAATTTAGAATTTATGATGTAAATAATCGATTGATAGGCCGTAGACAGGGGAGTACTTTCATTCCTCCAAACAAGCAATTTGCTATTTTTGAACCACGTATGGATTTCGGCCAGAGTATTGTTAAGAGTGTTACTTTTGAATTTACCGGACCATTTATTTGGATTAAAAAAGAACCTACTTTGAATAATCTTTCTCTATATGTAGATCAGGTGACAGTAGGGGAAGACAAGAAGAGTCCAAGTCTTTCTGCTGTTATCAAGAATGAATCTATATATGACATTCCTCCATTTGAAGTCATCGCCATTCTCTACGACAAGGACCACAACGCTATTAACGCTTCTAAAACAATTAAAGATGGTTTGAGTAGTGGCCAAACTCTTTCTGTTTACTTTACATGGCCATTGCCTCTTAGTAGTGAACCTGTGACTGAAGATGTTCTCATCTCGATTAATCCTTTCACTGTTTCTTTTTAAATTTTTATGAAATCTCGCCTAGGAATTGATTGGCTTCTTGTTGTTTTTATATTACCAGTTCTTCTGGCTGGTTTGGTGACGATGAAGTCTTTTACAGAGAGTTCACCATTTTTCTCTCACCAATTAATCTGGATTGGTATTTCTTTTGTTGCACTTTTTTCTCTTTCTTTTATTGATTTTAGATTTCTGAAAAGGACTGAGATATTAGTGGCTATTTTTGGAATTTTTTCAGGGCTTTTACTTTTACTTTTTATTTTTGGACATATTTCAAATGGTGCTCAATCGTGGTTTTCCCTTGGAGGCTTTTCTTTTCAACCGTCTGATATGATGAAGCTAGTAGTTATCCTTATGCTTGCAAAGTATTTTTCCAGGCGCCATGTCGAGATAGATAATTTCAAACACATTTTTATTTCTGGACTTTACGCTTTCATTCCTTTCTTGCTTGTGTTTTTACAGCCAGACTTTGGTAGTGCTATCATCATTCTTTTTATTTGGATCGGGATGACTCTCGTCTCAGGAATTTCTCGTAAATACTTTTTAATTCTTGTTGGAGTGGGGCTTGTGATTTTCGTCGGTCTTTGGTTTTTTGTATTCCAAACTTATCAGAAAGATAGAATTATAAACTTTGTGAATCCTATGACGGACATACACGGCACAGGATACAACGTCTATCAATCAACAATTGCTGTTGGTTCTGGACAGTTGTTAGGCAAAGGGGTTGGTTTTGGAACTCAGTCACGATTAAAATTTCTTCCTGAATATCAGACGGACTTTGTCTTCGCTGCTTTTGTAGAAGAGTGGGGCTTCGTCGGAGCGATGCTTTTATTCTTATTATTTGGCCTTATACTTTGGCGTATTTTACATATTTCACTTCTAGGGGCGACAAATTTTGAAATACTTTATGGTGTCGGACTTTCGATTTATTTCATGAGTCATTTTATAGTGAACATTGGTATGAATATTGGTATAATGCCAGTAACTGGTATTACTCTGCCGTTTATGAGTTATGGAGGCTCACATTTATTAACAGAATTTGTTGGACTAGGTATTTTGATGGGGATGAATAGATATAGTAGAGTAGCACACAGGGACGATATGCGTAACGAATTTTTAGGAATATAATACCGAAGCCTTGCTTCGGTGAGCTCACCGAAGCAAGGCTTCGGTAAAACAATTTTATGCAAATAATAGATGGACGGAAAATTAAAGAAGAGATTTTAAAAGAGCTTAAAAAGAAAGTGGAAGCTTTATCATTTCCACCTATTTTTTGTGATATTTTGGTAGGTGATGATACTGTATCAGCTTCTTATGTTCGCATCAAAGAAAAGGCTGCAGAATCTATCGGTATTAAATTCAAAGCTGTAAAATTTCCTCTGAATGTTAGCACAGAAGAAATATTAGAAGAAATCGATAATTTGAATAGAGTCCCGCTCTTGTGTGGAATAATAATTCAGCTTCCTCTACCACCACATATTGACAAGCAAACAGTTTTAGACGCTATCGATCCAAGTCTAGATGTTGATTGTTTAGGTAGTTTTAATAATGAAATTTTTTATAATATTGGTGGAAGTATTGGTTATCCGACGGCTCTTGCTTGCATGAAGCTTTTAGATTCATTAAATCTTGATTTGGAAAATAAAAATATTGTAGTCTTGGGTCGTGGTAAGCTTGTCGGGTTGCCTGTCACACACCTCTTAGAGAGAAGAGGATTAAAGGTGAGTGTTGTACACAGTCAGACGACCAATGCCGAAGATTTAATTTCAAATGCAGATGTTATAATATCAGCTATTGGACGAGGTAAATATATAACTCTAGATATGATAAAAGAGGGAGTTGTTATTATTGATGCTGGTACTTCTGAAGAGAATGGTGCTGTCGTTGGCGATGTAGATATGGAAAGCGTAGGGCATAAAGCTTCATTTATGACACCGACTCCAGGTGGTGTCGGTCCGGTTACTGTTGCAATGTTGTTAGAGAATGTTTATAAAGTAGCACAAAGTAAAATCAAATGAATATAATAATTTTTTTACAAATATATAGTCTAGCTCATCAATCAGTATGGCTTGATAATGTCATATGGTTTTTTGCAGTGCCTACTATCTATATAATGATTATTGTTGCAGCAATTTTTATATTTATACATTATAAATTTTATAAAATAAAAGATATTTTTATAATTTTACGTGATAAGTGGAAAGAGATTTTCTTAATAATTTTTTCTCCAGCCATCGCTTGGGTCATTGCTTCTTTATTAAAAGTTTTAATTCATACCAATCGTCCATTTATTATACTTTCAAATATTCACACGCTTTTTGCAGAAAGTGGGTATGCTTTTCCTTCCGGTCATGCAACTGCAATCTCTGCTTTAGCTTTTGCTATATATTTTAAGAATAAACGTCTCGGCTATGTATTTATGATTGCCGGTTTATTAATAGGGCTTGCCAGAGTCGCAGGTGGAGTGCATTTTCCTATAGATATTATAGGTGGTTATATCGTTGGCTTCTTGGTTGCTTTTTTAGTGAAAAAGCTATAAAATAGGCCTATTATGTGGAAAACAAGAATTACAGCATTACTTATATTATTAATAGGCTTTGGTATTGGTTTTTTTGTTTATAGGTCTGAAACGGCGCATAGATATGATGTTGCCCACAATGTTAAACCTACAGGAATAGTTAAATTTCCTTTCAAGCTCGGTCTTGATCTTTCAGGTGGTACACACTTAGTTTATAAAGCAGATGTATCTCAAGTAGCAAGTACGGCGGTTGCAGATTCAATGAGCTCCCTTCGTGATGTGATCGAAAGACGCGTTAATGTTTTCGGAGTATCAGAACCTTCTATTCAAGTTCAAGATGGTGGATTTTCCAATCAAGGGGAACAACGTTTGATAGTTGATCTTCCAGGAGTTACAGAAGTTTCTCAAGCTATTGCAATGATCGGTCAGACCCCAGTACTTGATTTTCGTACAGAGAATCCAGTAAAGGATGCTCCTGCCGTGGCGACTGTTGGTAAGGATGGTAAAGTTTCTGTGGATATGTATTCATCTAAATATATAAAGACAGATCTTACGGGACGTTTCTTGGATAAAGCTACTCTCGAATTTAATCAAAGTACTGGTGAGCCCACAGTTGCTTTACAGTTCAATGCCGAAGGTTCAGCATTATTTGAAAAAATTACAAGTGAAAATGTCGGCAAGAGTGTTGCAATTTTCTTAGACGGAGCACCTATTTCTATTCCAACCGTAAATGAAGCTATCACCGGAGGCAAGGCTCAGATTTCTGGTAATTTTACTCCAGCTGAAGCCAAGACTTTAGTTGGTCGCTTGAATTCAGGTGCATTACCTGTTCCTATTGAACTTATTTCTACAGAAACTATTGGTCCATCTTTGGGCGCCCTTGCTACAGCGGCCGGAGTCAAAGCCGCTCTTATCGGATTCCTAGCAATTATATTATTCTTGATAATTTGGTACAGACTACCAGGCCTAATTGCTGCTGTTGCTCTCTCTATCTATGCAGTTACTATGATGGCAATTTTCAAAATTGTTCCCGTCACTTTAACGGCTGCAGGAATTGCTGGATTTATCATTTCTATTGGTATTGCTGTTGATGCGAATGTCCTTATTTTTGAACGTATTAAGGAGGAATTAAGATCAGGTTCTGATGTGAAAGATTCTATGCACAATGGCTTCAAGCGTGCATGGCTTTCAGTTCGCGACTCAAAC
>JAPLXT010000036.1 GCA_026395935.1 Candidatus Nomurabacteria bacterium
GAAGAATGCATGACCTTTTCTTTAGCGGCCGGAATTGTGCCGGATAATAAGAAAGAACAAATGCAGAAAACTTTAGATGTTTTAAAACAAGGTATTAAACCTCCAGCCTGCCGACCAAATCCGCCTAGTCAATCTGAGCAATCCGATGGTTCTGGTGGTCCTAACGAAGGTCAAGGATTCAATTCTAAAAATAATTCTGAGCCTAATCAGCCTGACCAATCCGGACAGGATTTGCAACCATGCGACGAATATTGCGCTGACTCTAGCCATGTTGAAGAATGTGTGAAATTTTCTGTGGCAATTGGAAATATGACGCAAGAGCAAGGGCAAAATTCCATAAAAAACGGCAACAAGGGCCCAGGTGGATGTATTGGTAAAGATGCTTGCAACACTTTTTGTAACAATCCCGACAATCAGGAAACTTGTTTTAATTTTGCTAAAGATAATGGGATGATTTCGGAAGAGGATTTACAAAAAATGCAGAATGGTCAAGGTGGTGGAGATGGTCAGGGGCAAATAAATGAGCAACTTCAACCATGGGCAGATATGTGTCAACCTGATGGAAATGGAAATCCGACAGAGTTGGCTTGTGCCGATGATGCTGGAGAATTTGTAACAGATGCAAAAATAGGTGCAGACAAACAGCCTGTTTGCCCTACGGGATCAACAGCGAAGTGCGGTAATTATCCACAGATTCATCAGCAAGGACAAAATCAACAGAATCAAAATCAGCAAGGTAAGTCTGGTGATCAAAAACAAGGTGGTCCTGGTAATGGTCCAGGAAAAGGAGCAGGCAAAGGTGGTCCTGGTAATAACGGTGGAGGTGGTGGACAAAGTGGTTGGAGTAATGGTACCGGTAACGGTGGTGGAAATGGCGGACCTGATTCTACATATAAAGGTGGTAAAAATAATGGTGGCCCTGGTGGTCAAGGAGGCGGTGGGCAAGGCCAGCCCAACCAACCTGTTCAAAGATTACCTCAACAACAACCTGGCCAACCCGATCAAGGTGTTACCAATGTGGGTCCTTGTGGTACAGGTCCAGGTACTTGTTCAGGAATAGGTCCTGATGACATAAATGGAGGTGATGGTCCAAATCAACCTGGTCAACAACCCGGTCAAATGCAAATAGAACAGCAACAACAGGAACCTCAACAGCAACAGCAACAATAAAATTCTCCTTCTGCTTTTGTATTTTATTGGGTGTATAATGAAGGTATGAAAAAAAATAAAAAATTTATTGTTATTTTAGTAATTCTCTTATTACTATCTACTACCTTTTATATTATTAACAAGAATTCAAAATCAAAAGAAGCGCCACCTATTGCAAATAGCCCTAAAGAAAGTCCTTTAATTGTGGCTAGTTCTTTCGAAACTAAAACAATACCCCTCGACAATATCTACACAAAATTTGATGTAAAATATCCGAGTTTTAAAAATGCTGATAAAAATTTTAATTTGCAAATAGAAAATTTACTGAAAACAGAGATGCAGAGTTTTAAAGCTGACAGTGCAGCAAATTGGCAAGCTCGCTTTGAGACACAGGCAGCTGGAGAAAATATTAAAAAAATTCCCGCTAATGCAGACAAATTCACTTTTGCTTCAGACTTCGTAATCGTGCAAAGTAACGCTAATTATATTAGCTTTGTACTTCATTACGGAGGATTTAATGGCGGAGCGCATGGATTTGAAAATGTTATTTCTTATAACTATAACGTAAAAAGTCAGAAAAAAGTTGAGTTAGAAAGCCTTTTCCTCAAGGATCCAAACTATTTGAATACCCTATCCACAAAATCTCGTTCTTATCTAAAAAATAAATTTGCTATAGTTACAGAGCAAGATAAGAAAAATAACGATCCTGAGGCCTTAAAAGAATACATGAATAATGCCATAAGCATGATAAATGATGGTACAGAACCAAAAATAGAAAACTTTAGCGTCTTTACATTCACGCCAGATAAAATAAAAATATACTTTGCAGACTACCAAGTCGGCCCTCATTCTATTGGCATGCCCGAATTTGAGTTTGATAGATAGAAATGAAAGTAAACTAAAACCCACACTTATTACAAGTGTGGGTTTTAGTTTCTAAGAATTTTAATTAGTGAACTGGCACTTCGTGATGAAGATTATTGGCTGCTGTCTTCCTTATTATGATACGAATAATTATAACAATTGCTAATAACAATATGAAAAACATAACCCATTGGTAAACTGAACTCGGTAAAAAGCTACCTGAACCATTTATAGTTAGCGCTGTTAAGTCACTACCACTGTTATCACGGACAGTCTGAGATCCTCCTGTATTGTATCCATTATAAGCACTAGCACCTAGCATATTTGGATTAGTACCATCAAAATTAATATATTGACCAGTAATAGGATTTGTAGTTGTTGTAGTTGATTTAATTGCAGAAGTATTTGATCTAATAGCTGAAGCACCTTGAGTACTACCATTTACATACTGAACGTTTTGCTGTGGGATGTATTGTACTGCTTGCTGTTGCTGAGGAATGTATTGTACGGTCGTAGTAGTTGGCTGATTCAAATATCTGATTTGTGGCTGAGTGTTAGTTACAGTGTTGTAAGCTTGAGCAGAGTTCAACTGTTTCTGAAGAGCAAGTTGCTGCTTTTGCTGTAAAATATTCTGTTGATCAATTATTTGCTGTTGATCATAATAATATTGCTGTTCTGCAAGTTGTGATTGTAATGAAACTTGCTGTTGCGACAAATCATACTGTTGCTGTAAAAGTTGCTGCTTAAATGCAAAATTACCTCTTATATTGTAATTATATGAAGTGTCTCCTGTATAAGCGAGAGCAAAATTGGTTCCAAAAATGAAAACTGCAAAAATTGCGAGAGCTATTAAGTTTTTGATTCTTTTATTTTTCATACAGGTATTATAGCATATAAGTATATGTTTTGTCAAGCACTATTATACCCCCATTTAAGCTTGATAAATAATGATTTTTTTGTATAATTGTACTTATGATGAAAGTTTCCAAGAAAAATAAGAAATCTATTCGTTTGGCGGAACATATAAAGCCAACCAACTACAAACTCACTTTGCATCCAGATATTCCCTATTCTGTCTTTGAGGGTTCCGAAATTATAAAAATAAAAGTGGAAAAAGAAGTAAATACTATCACTTTACACAGTAAAGATATAAAAGTAGAGAAAGTAGAATATAAAAGCGGAAAATTCAAACAACTCTCTACCAAGATTAACTATGATGCCAAAAAAGAAACAGTAACTTTTCATTTTAAAAATAAAATAAAAAAAGGAAATGGAGAACTTTCAATTGTTTTCTCGGGAATTATAAATGATGGACTTCGTGGTTTCTATAAAAGTAAATATGTACTAGACGGAGTGGAGAAATTTATTGCTACTACTCAATTCGAAGCCACCGACGCTAGGCGTGCCTTCCCCTGCTTTGACGAACCAGCTCATAAAGCAGTATTTGATATATCTCTTGTGATACCTGAGAGTCATACTGCAATATCAAATACACTACCGACTGAAATCAAAGAACACCATGCAGGATTTAATATCATCTCATTTGCTCCGACCCCAATTATGTCTACCTACCTACTTGCGTTCATTATTGGAGAGTTTGAGTATGTGGAAGGATATACAAAAGAAAAAATACACGTACGAGTATTTACAACTCCCGGTAAAAAACACCAAGCCAAATTTGCGCTGGAAGTAGCTGTTAGATCCTTAGAATTCTTTGAAGAATATTTTGATATTCCCTACCCACTCCCTACCCTCGACCTTATTGCCATTCCTGATTTTGAGAGTGCCGCTATGGAGAACTGGGGCGCTATCACTTTCCGTGAGACTGCTATTCTCGTAGACGATGAACACACGAGTCTTTCAAACAAGCAGTGGGCGGCTATTGTCATCGCTCATGAAATTGCCCACCAATGGTTCGGAAACCTTGTCACAATGCACTGGTGGACTGATCTTTGGCTTAATGAAGGCTTTGCTTCATACATGGAGAACTTGTGTATAGATTACTTATTCCCAAGCTGGCATGTATGGGATTTAAACATTGCAGATAGATATGCCGTTGCTCTCAAGCTTGATTCGCTTGCCACTTCACATCCAATAGAAGTAGTTGTCCACCACCCAGATGAAATAAGTGAGATTTTTGATATGGTCTCTTATGCAAAAGGCTCTGCTATGATAAGGATGCTTGCGGAATATCTGGGTCACGACAAATTCCGCGAAGGACTCCGCCATTATCTAAAAATACATAGTTACAAAAATACAAATACTATCGACCTCTGGGACGCATTTGAAAAGGTTGGTAAAAAGAAAGTAATAGAAATGATGAATTCTTGGACCAAAGAAACTGGATATCCTCTCGTCACTGTTTCCCCTAGGTCCAACCTAGGGGAAATATGGGAACTTCATCAAGAGAGGTTCTTCTCAAGTAGAGTCAAGGCAAAAGAATACAAAAACTCAAAAAGTAAAAAGCACTTGTGGGAGATTCCCATAAAATATGAGAGCAACGATGAAGAGATGAATCTCCTACTTACAAAAAAGTCTACTCCAATGATTGGAACCTCTATAGGAAAAGTAAATAAAGAAGAAGGAACTTTCGTGCGAGTTCGTTATGATAAAGAGACTCTCAAAAATTTAAAAGAAGAAATAAAAAATGGAAAGCTTTCAGTGAAAGACAGATTGGGGATTATCCGTGATATGTTTGCTCTGGCTGAAGGTGGATATATAAATACGAGAGATGCACTTGAATTCTCTCTCGTGTATAAACACGAGACGGAATACATCGTCTGGTCTGAAATAGCTTCTGGTATAAATAGAGTTGCAAATATTATAGAGGAAGAAAAATGGAAAAGTTTATATGATAAATATGTGCTTTCATTGTGGAGCCATGTTACCAAAGAAATAGGGTGGGAGAATAAAAAAGGAGAAGAACATTCTCAAACTTTCTTAAGAAGTTTAGCCCTTTCTATGTCGGCACATTATGGAGACAAGAAAGTTATTACCGAAGCTCAAAAACTCTTTAAAAATAAGGCTAAAATGCCTATCCGAGCAGATATCCGTGGAGTAGTTTATAGTATAGTAGCTCTAAATGGTAGTGAAAAAGAATGGAAACTTTTTGAGAAATTATATAAGGAGGAAGTTTTTCATGAAGAGAAAGACAGATATGCAAGAGCCTTAACTTCATTTAAAGATAAAAACTTACTCTTAAAAACTTTAAACTTTGCAATATCGAAAGATGTACGTGAACAAGATGCTCCGTTCATAATAGTCCCCGTCTGGCAAAATAGTTATGGAAAAGATATAACTTGGAAGTTCATAAAGAGTAATTGGAAAATAATTATGAAGAAATTCGGTGTTGGTGGAAGCTTCCTTTCAAGAGTACTCTCACCTCTTGGTATACACACAAAA
>JAPLXT010000068.1 GCA_026395935.1 Candidatus Nomurabacteria bacterium
AAATGATCAAAAAATTTCTCCAGAAGCACTCAAATCAAATCTTCAGCAACTAGTAAATCTCGCTCAGAATTCTGCATCTATGGCAGTCAGTCAGAACCCTAAACAATATATCAACTATGTTAATTTGGGTAATGTTTATGCTTCTCTCGAGCCACTTTCTGTTCAAGGTAGTTATGAAAGTGCTGTTATCTCTTATACAAAAGCAAGCGAGTTAGCTCCAAACAATCCATCCATATTACTTGCTCGTGCTCAACTAGAGTTTATTAAGAAGAATAATGATGAAGCTAGAAAGTTCATAGAACAAGCTCTTGCGTTAAAGTTGAATTATACAGATGCATTATTCCTTCTCGCTCAAATTGAAACAAACGAAGGCAACAATGCAGCTGCTATCACTCAAGTAGAACGTGCAGCAGAGTTGAATCCAAATGATTCTACAATCTTCTTCAGACTCGGATTATTACGTTACAATGATTCTTTATACACAAGTGCTATCGGTGCATTTGAGCAAGCAGTTTTGCTAGACAACGCTTACTGGAACGCTCGTTACTTCTTAGGTCTTTCTTACCAGAAAGTAGGACGTAACGCAGATGCTTTGATTCAATTTAAAATCTTGAGCCAGGTAATGCCAGACAATGAAGATGTTAAAAAAGCTATTGATTCACTATCCAATGTTCAAGCTCCAGCAGCTCCTGTTGTCGCTCCTACAACTACAACAACAGGTGCTCCAGCAAAAATACCAGCTAAGTTACCAGCAAAACTCAATAATAGTTTCATATAATGCCTAAAAGGATTTTAACTTTTTTCAATAAAGAGTTTAATGGGATAAACGAAGCCGCCTTGTTACTTGGTGGCTTCGCTTTCCTTTCTCAAATTCTTGGCCTAGTTCGTGATAGGACTTTGGCTGGTGTTATCGGTGCGGGACCAGTGCTTGATACTTACTATGCAGCTTTCCGAATTCCTGATTTCATTTATATTTCTATTGCGTCACTAGCTTCTGTTACTGTTCTTCTTCCTTTTTTAATAAACAAAATAAAAGGCGATGATAAAAGTAAAGCTCGTTTTTTCCTTGATAATGTATTTAGTGCTTTTATGATTTTCATGATCGTTACTAGTATTATTGTGGCTATTCTTATGCCTTACATCGACCGATATATTGCTCCTGGATTTTCTCCATCACAACTCCATTCACTTATTATTACTAGTCGCATCATGCTACTGTCTCCTATCTTTATTGGATTATCAAATCTGATTGGATCTGTCACACAACTATTCAGAAACTTTTTCATTTTCTCTTTGTCGCCAATATTTTATAATTTAGGAATTTTATTTGGTATATTATGTTTCTATCCTATTTTTGGAGTTTATGGATTAGCATATGGAGTGATTCTGGGTGCAATTTTACACTTACTCGTTCAGGTTCCTGTAGTTATAAAACATGGATTATTTCCTAGATTAACTTTCAAAATAAATTGGAAGGAAATTTTTGAAGTTACGAAGTTATCAATACCTAGAACGCTAGCTTTATCATGTAATAGTTTGGCCTTTATTTTCCTTATTGCTATGGCTTCTACATTAAAGGAAGGTTCTATATCTTTATTTACTTTCTCTTTTAATTTGCAATCTGTTCCAGTTGGTATTATTGGTATTTCTTATTCAGTTGCAGCTTTTCCAATGCTTGTAAAATCTTTCTCAATGAAAGATATGGATAACTTTTTAAATCATATTATAGGAGCTGCAAGACAAATTATTTTTTGGTCTTTTCCTGTTATTGCTCTCATCATCGTGCTTCGTGCCCAGATTGTTCGTGTGGTTTTGGGGGTGAACACTTTTACGTGGGCAGACACGAGACTGACAGCTGCGGCTATTGCTCTCTTTATAATTTCCTTAGCTTCGCAGAGTTTGGTTCTTCTTTTTGTGAGAGGGTATTATGCAGCTTCTAAAACTAAAAAGCCCTTGGTTATAAATGTGCTTTCATCAATCATGATTATTGTTATTGCCTATGCGATTCTCTATATATTTAGAACTTATCCCTGGGTGCTTGATTTCTTAGAGGGAATTCTCAGGGTGCGCGATGTGCCGGGAACCATAATGTTAGCATTGCCTATCGCTTATGCAATGGGCTCACTTCTTAATTTCTTTTTAATTTGGGCAATGTTTCAGAAAGATTTTTTAAAGAAAGGAGAGCCAATGTTACTTCGAACATTTTTAGAAAGTTTGCTTGGAGCAGTTACTATGGGGCTCTTCGCCTATATCTCACTTAATTTCTTTAGTGGAATTTTCAATCTAGATACATTTATAGGAATTTTCTTGCAAGGATTTATTTCAGGGTCTATAGGTA
>JAPLXT010000116.1 GCA_026395935.1 Candidatus Nomurabacteria bacterium
GTATTTGAGCCGTTTAGAGTTTCCCCGCACTTTCTCTTTGAGAAAGCTCTGTGCTACTGCACAGAGGTGCTTTAGCACGCGGGGAACGCTAGTGATTATAATTTTGAAAATAGGTTCTAACTTGGTACAATAGAGACACCAAGTTTTTGGTTTGCATTTCACCTTAAAATATAGTATCCTTCTAATTATGACGATTATTGCTAATATATTACCTTATATACAGATTATACTATCCATTATATTGATAGGGGCTATTTTATTGCAGCAATCAGACGCAGGTGTAGGAGGAGTATTGGGTGGAGGAGACGGTGGTGGTCTTTACCACACACGTCGTGGATTTGAAAAGTTTCTTTTTGTAATGTCTATTACAGTCGCTATTCTTCTGACTCTCTCATCTCTACTTGCAATATTCATTAAGTAGTTTTCGAACTAAAAATATTAATCTAACTCTTTAAGAGTGCATTATGCATAAATTTCTCTCATTTATAAAAGAATTTCGTATTCCCAAAAAACAAGAGCTTACCGCTTCACTAGAATCCTTCTCTAAAAAGGAATTTTATATTTTCATTGCTGTGGCGTTAGTTGCTTTTGTGGGAATGGTAGTAATTCTGAATCAACTCAATAATAAATTCTTGGTTGATGTTCCTATAAAAGGTGGCTCCATAACCGAAGGAGTTATCGGGATGGCGACACTAGTAAATCCAGTAACAGCTATTTCTGATGCAGATAAAGATTTAGTTTCTTTGGTTTACAGTGGACTTGTAAGGAGAATGCCGGATGGAAGCTTTATTCCTGATTTAGCAGAATCATACACCATCTCCCCCGATGGATTAACTTATACTTTCATTATTAAGAACAAAGCAACCTTCCACGATGGAGTAGCTGTAACAGCCGACGATGTTATCTTCACAATTAATAAAATAAAAAATCAGCTTATAAAAAGTCCACGAAGAATAGGCTGGGAAGGAATTAACGTCGAGAAAGTAGATGACAAAACGATTACATTTAAATTAAAACAGCCATACATCTCCTTCCTAGACAATATGACATTAGGAATTCTTCCAGAGCACATTTGGCAAAATGTTCTAGATTCAAACTTCAATATCTCCCCTTTTAATATCAAAGCAATAGGATCAGGCCCATACAAGATCAAATCTGTCTTAAAAAACAAAGATGGTCTTCCACAAGAATACAATTTAAAAAGTTTTTCAAATTTCACACTTGGAACTCCTCATATTGATAACTTAAAAATTATTTCTTATCCAAACGAGAAAGATTTAATGAACGCAATATTGAACGACTCTATAAATCAGGCGGGTGGCATAAGTCCTAAAAATGCAGAAGAATTACAAAAAGATTCTCACACTATAAATACAGCATCTACTTCGAGAATTTTTGGGTTATTTTATAATAGTAGTAAAAATAAAATCTTCATGGATGCGGGTGTAGTCAAAGCCTTCAACCTCGCATTGAATAGACAAGAGATTGTCGATAAAGTTCTTTATGGTTATGGAACAGTCATAGGAAGTCCTATTCCAGAAACCATTATTCCAAATACTAAAGAGGCAATTGTAAACAATGAGGATAATTTTAAAAAAGCTAGCGACCTCCTTGATAAGAGTGGCTGGACAATGAGAGATGATGGAATAAGAGCAAAGGGTGGCACAACGACAGTAAATAAAACTGTTGTAACTAAAGCAAAAAATGGTGTCAAAAAATCAACCATAGTTCCAACGAAAGTAAATAATGGTCCACTCGTGCAACTTGGATTCGCTATAACTACCGGAGATACACCAGAGTTAAGAGCATCAACTGAAATTATCAAAACACAATTAGAGAGACTAGGAGTCAAAGTAAATACACAAAAAGTTTATGAGATGGGTCCTTTGAACCAAGTGATTCGTGATCGTGATTATGAAGCTCTATTCTTCGGCCAAATAATAAACCATGAATCAGATCTATATTCATTCTGGCACTCTTCCCAAAAGAAAGATCCTGGACTCAATATATCTATGTACAGTAATGCCAAAGTAGATAAAATACTTGAAGATGCTCAGAAAACAATTTCTCTAGATGGGAGATTGGTTAAATATAAAGACTTTATAAATGAGTTCAATAAAGATCTTCCTGCCTTACTTATATACTCACCTAAATACTTATACGCTACATCAACCGAACTTAATAATATAAATCTTAATAGCTTAATAAATCCTTCTGATAGATTTGCATCTATTTACACATGGTATGCAAACAAAGATCACGTATGGAAAATCTTTACTAAACAATAATATGAATGAAAAACCAAAAACACAACCAAACGGAAATAGAAACAATAATTTCCAGTATCGCAGAACAAACACAATAAGAGTTCTTCACAAAGAAGGTACTCCTAAAATAAATATACCCGACACAACATTCCCTAAAACAACAAACTTGCCTAGAATAAAACAACAAGGACAAGGAGGAATGAGTCGAGGAAGCTACCAGTATGGTAATACAAAAGGAGGACGTAAGCCTCACATAAAAACCCCTCCACCACCAAAAGAAAATAATAGCTACGTCAGAAAAAGTAAGGCTAGCATTATTCCTCCACCCTTACCTGGAGTTATTCGTATAATTCCCCTAGGCGGTGTAGAAGAAATAGGTAAGAATATGACAGCCATTGAGATAGGTAACGACATCATTGTTATCGATGCTGGTATGCAATTCAAGACAGAAGATACACCAGGAATTGATTACATGATTCCTAATACAACTTACTTAGAAGAACGCAAGGATAAAATAAGGGCTATGCTAGTCACCCACGGCCATTTAGACCACATCGGAGGGATTCCTCTTGTTATGAGTCGTATCGGTAATCCACCATTATATTCTAGGAACTTGTCCGTCTTGGTTATGAAAAAAAGACAAGAAGAATTCCCTCACTTACCGCCTTTAAACGCTCACATAGTGGAGAAAGATTCGGTCGTATACGCTGGCGATCTTCGTATCCGTTTCTTTGGTGTGACTCACACGATGCCGGACTCTATGGGTATCGTTATCGAGACTCCTTATGGATCAATAGTCACCCCTGGAGACTACAAGCTCGACCAAGTAGATGGTGTTGTAAGTGACGAAGAACAAAAGGAATATGCTTTCTTTGATAAAGAAAAGGTTCTTCTTCTTATGACTGACTCAACCAACATTGAGAATGAAGGTTTCTCTATTCCTGAAGTTCGAGTACATCAAGGACTCGACAAATTAATCAGACAAGGAACAGGACGTATCATCATCTCAGCTTTTGCTTCATCTATCACTCGTCTGATGAAGATAGTTGAAATAGCAGAATCTCTAGGCAAGAAAGTTGCCCTTGACGGTAGATCACTAAAGACCAATATGGAGATATGCGAAGCCGCCGGAATATTCAAACCCAAGAAAGGTACTATTATACCAGTCGAGGATGTAGATAAATATGCTCCCAATAAAATCCTTATCATGATGACAGGTGCTCAAGGCGAAGAATTCGCTGCCCTTTCAAGAGCTGCAAATAAAACTCACAAGAAATTTGCTATTCGCCCCGGAGATACAATAATTCTTTCATCTTCTATTGTTCCTGGTAACGAAATAGCCGTTCAACATTTGAAAGACAATTTGACTCGTCATGGTGTACGCATCATAAGTTATAGAACAAGTGAAGAGACTGTTCATGCCACTGGCCACGGCGACCAAGAAGACATAAAGTGGCTCCACAGGAAGACTCATCCTAAATTCTTTATCCCAATCCACGGTTGGCATTCAATGCTTGTAAAGCACAGAGAAGTAGCTATGTCGCTCGGTATGTCCATGGATAACATTATAGTCCCTGACAATGGATCTATAATAGAGATAGTAGACAATGGTTCAAAAATGGTTCTTCGTAAAGAGAAAGCTCCATCAGGCGCAATGATGGTGGATGGATTCTCCATCGGCGATGAACAAGACGTAGTTATAAGAGACCGTGTGATGCTCGCTCAAGATGGAATGTTCGTCCTTATCGCTACTATTGATGGGACTACCGGCAAGCTTCGCAAATCTCCAGACATTATCTCAAGAGGATTCATATACCTAAAAGAGAATCAAGAATTACTTCACCAAGTAAGATTAATAATCAAGAAAACAATTGAGGATGGAACTATGAGTTCAAATCCTATTAACTTTGATTCTATAAAAACATCACTCGGTGACAATATCTCAAAGTTTCTTTTCCAAAAAACAGCCAAGAGACCATTAGTAATACCAGTATTATTAAGTATATAAATTAAAATGAATAAGATAAATCGAATGTACGTTCTCTCATTCCTATTTAGTTTACACATAGCACTATCAGCTTATGTGAATTCTACATTCTTACTGAAAATTATTTCTGAGAAATACGTGGGTATTCTCTTTACTATTTCTTCCCTTGCTACATTATTATTACTGACAAAAAGTGTAAATATTTTGAAGCACCTGGGCAATCGTAAATTCGTTCTTTGGACGCTACTCGTAAATATGGTGTCGTTGGTTGGAATGATTCTCTCGAAGAATCCTTATCTAATAGCAGCATCATTCATTGCCTTAAATACTACAAATACACTCGTGATATTCTCCATCGATATATTCATAGAGCACTTTGGCGATCCTAAGACTATAGGTAAAACTCGTGGAATTTATCTAATGATAACTAATTTGGCTTGGATGCTCTGCCCCCTCGTCACAGCATTTCTAATAACAAGAGAAGGTGGCTACATTTCAATATATATAATATCGTTCATTGCGACTATCATCATGACTATCGGATTATTATTCTCTGTTAGAAATTTTGAAGATAGAAGTTATACAAAGACACCATTTCTACAAACTTACAAATTCCTAAAAGAGAATCGCCACATGCTCGCGATAACGATGATAAACTTCATCTTACAATTCTTCTTCGCATTAATGGTTGTGTATATGCCGATATATTTGTATGAACATATGGGATTTAATTGGAGCCAGATAGGTATAATCTTTACTATCATGCTTGCTCCATTCGTCGTCTTTGGTTTACCTCTCGGAGTTTTGATAGATAAATGCATACTCAAGAAAAGAACCTTACTTTATATAGGTATAATTATAATGAGCTTGTCCACTTTATCTATATCTTATATTACCTCTATGAGTGTTCTGTTGTGGGCATTTGTAATGTTCATGACTCGTACTGGAGCAAGTATAATAGAAACAACATCAGAAGTTTACTTCTTTACTCATATAAAAGAAGAAGATGCCTACCTACTAAGTGTCTTCCGAGATATGGTACCAGTGGCCTACATCATCGCACCATTAGTGAGTACTCTCATATTCATGTTCTTGCCATTGAAATTCTTATTTGCATTTTTAGGAATTATTATATTATCAGGACTGTACTACATCCCCCACTTAAGACATAACCACGACTATGGAATACCCAATACGAATTAATAAATTTCTTGCACTTAAAAACTTTGCGACAAGAAAAGGAGCCGATGAACTAATTAAAAAAGGTTATGTTTTTATCAATGGCCGAAAGGCAGTTCTTGGCGACCAAGTATATAGAGACGAAGACGTAACAGTCAGTAGTAAGGTGCCTAAGAAAGACTACGTATACTATGCATACAATAAAGCAACTCTGGTCTCTACGAACCCAGATGTAAAAACGAAAGATATACTATCAGTAACAAAATTTAAAGAGTCCGTCTTCCCTATTGGCAGACTTGATAAGGATTCACATGGACTAATA
>JAPLXT010000074.1 GCA_026395935.1 Candidatus Nomurabacteria bacterium
GTGTATGATAATCATACACTTTTGATTCTCATTCTTACTTGGTGGCTATATAAAGTAGCAATGGGGGCTTTATATACTCCACTATCATATTTAGGTATACGTTTATTAAAAGGTAAAAGTGGTGCACAAAATACCAATGAAAGTAATACCAATCAAAACCAAAATATTTAAAGAGAATGAAAATCTGATAGATTTCATTACTTCTAATATTAAAAAACTGAAAGAGAATTCTATTCTAGTTATCACTTCAAAGATTGTGGCGCTATCAGAAGGCAGAACTGCAATTGTGAAAAATGAAAAAGAAAAAGAAGAATTAATAAAGAGAGAAAGTCAGTTTGCAATGAGGACAAAGTTTGCTACTCACAAGAAGTACGTATGGCTAACGATTAAAGATGGTATGGTTTTAGCTTCGGCGGGAATAGATGAATCAAATGCAAATGGCAAAATTATTCTTTTACCCAAAGATAGCTTTAAACTCGCTTCTATTTTACGTAAAAAACTATTAAGGCACTACAATGTAAAGAACTTGGGTATTATTATTTCTGACAGTCGTATATTGCCCCTACGAGCAGGTATTGTAGGCGTAGCACTTGGTTATGCAGGGTTTAAAGGAGTAAGAGACTACAGGGGAACAAAGGATTTATTTGGTAGAGATTTAGCATTTTCTCGGACGGACGTCGCAGATAGTTTGGCCACCTCGGCTGTACTTCTAATGGGGGAGGGCAAAGAGTCTCAACCGTTGGCTATTATTACTGATTCAAAAGCTATTTTTGTAGATAAAATAAATAAAAATGAACTGAAAATTGACCCGAAGGATGATCTCTACCAACCCCTTTTTGAAAAGATAAAAAGAATCAAGCTAGATTAGTCATTTGCTTTTAAATGGTCCTTTGTATAGTATGAAGAAAAAAGGATGGAAATGTGAATTTAAAAAGTGTATTAAAAGTAGTGCGGTTTCTAGTTAGTGGTGGAATAGGTGTTATTTTTGGCTTTATAACTTTATATAGTCTTACTGAATATGTAGGACTTTGGTATATATTATCAGCTGCGATTACATTTGTTCTCTCTGATGTTCTTGGTTTTATATTAAAAAAGATTTGGGTTTTTGAAGATAAAAATATTAAAGTAATTCAAAAACAAATATTTTTGTATATTATTTTGTCCATCACTTATTTAATTACAAACACAGGACTCCTATATGTACTGGTAGAATACTTACAAATACAATATATTATTTCCCAGATAATTCTGACAAGTATATTGTCTTTCCCAAGTTATTTTATTTCGAGATACATATTCATCGCACAAAAAGCTCAATGACGTTAGACGTTGTTGAGCTTTTATTTTAACAAGAATACAAACAAATTTAAGCTTCTGGTTCTACATGCACAACAACATTGCTAACTTCTTTTATTTTTTCTTTAATGAGAGATTTGAGTTTACTTGCTTCATTGTGCGCATTCTCTAGAGTTTCATCTTTTTTTGCATCACAATGCAGAGTTATGAAAAGTTTTGTGCCTATTCCTCTTACTAAAATATTATGAGGATTTTTAATTATTGAGATATTTTCAAATGCTATCTTTATAATATTTTCAACTTTTATTATTTCATCTTTTTCTAGTTTTGAACTTTCTTTCTCATCAAGAGTACAAGAATCTATATGGGTGTATAGTTCAACCTCTGCTCCTATTTCTGATTGAATTTCTTTTTCCAAATGACTAGCTTTTTCATGTGCTTCTAGGACTGTTAGTGATCCTGGTAACTCCAAGTCATAACTTATGAACTTTTTGTCATCAAGTTTATCTACGACGATACTATGTACCGAGAGATTATGTTTAAAGGCAATTGTTCTTATAATGTCAATAATTGTCTCATCTTTGAGTTGGATTGGTTTTGTGTGAATAAGTATATCGGCCTCGGTTATTTTTAGGCTTATTGCTTCTTTAGCTTTCTTTACAATCTCATTAACCTTAATGATAGAGAAGCCTCTATTGATGCCGATTTCTAATTCGATGAACATTGAAGGTCCAAGAGGGCGAACGCGAATCTTATCTGTAGATATGACTCCTTCAACTTTCTCAACCGTTTCTCTTACAATATCTGTCACACCTTCAGGGGCAGTATCCATTAGGACGTCTATAGTTCTTTTACCAAGTTTATATCCAGCACGAAGGACGAAGATGGAGACTCCGATAGCAGCGAAAGTATCTGCACCATTAATTCCGAAGTAAACAAGAATTAGACCAACGAGAACAACACAAGAACTCCATATATCAGAACTGAAGTGGAGAGCGTCGGCTTCGAGAGCTTGGCTACCTGTTTCTTTTGCTACTTTTGATAAAGCTCTTGATCTAGATATATCTATTATAATAGACACAATAATTACTGCGAAGGCATACCAAGTGACTTCAACATGGAAATCTTTTGCAATGATTCGGTGAATTGCTTCGTATATGATCCAAGCACTAGTTAGAAATAGAAGACCAGTTTCGATTAAAGCTGAAACACTTTCCATTTTGCCGTGGCCGTATGGATGCTCGAGATCTGCTGGCTTGTCGCTAACCTTCACAGCGAAGAGGGTAAGACCGGCTGCTCCAAGGTCGAGAGCTGAGTGAGCCGCTTCAGATAGGATACCCATACTGCCAGTCATAATACCAACAATGAATTTCATGATGGTCATACCGAGACTGGCAAAAACGGAACTTAAGGCAACTGATTGTTTTTTATTTGACATAGCGGTGTGTATTGAACGAAGTTCGAATGTATTTTGAATTGAATCCTGACGACCAATGATTCGCGCCTCGGACACGCTCGCGGACTCGCGTGTGCAAAAACCAAAAAATTTCCTTGCATTTTTCTCGCGTCTCCTCCCCCCACCCCTCTACCGCGAAGCGGAAAAAGAAATGGAAAGGAAATTTTTGGTTTTGCTTCGCCGT
>JAPLXT010000093.1 GCA_026395935.1 Candidatus Nomurabacteria bacterium
GTACGATATTTTATTCAGTTGGTATAGATGAATATATAGAAAATTATATAGTAAATAATGCTCCAACTTATAGCAATTTTATTTTTAATAAGTATGAAGTTTGGTCTCATCCAGAAGATGGTCTTTTGTCAGGAACAATAACTAAAGTGAGAGATGGCGAGATAGAAATTATAGATTTCAATGGTTCAGTTTGGATTATAAATATAAAAGACTCTTTTGTTGGTAGTCAGACTCTTATAGAAGTAGGAAGGAATGTTAAAATTGTTGGAGAAAACGGAATAAATAATATCTTTAATGCAGATGAGATAAGATCTTGGAAAGTAACATCAATAAAAGTGAGATAAAAAGTTAAATCTTCGCGTATCATAGGTGTAGGAATGACTAACCTACATTTACAAGTTTAAATCAAGATTATTTTGGAATAAATAACAAAATAGTTTATTAAAATTATGAAAAACAGAAATACTTTGATAATGAGTGGTTTACTAGCTTTGACTTTAGGTTTAGGAGTATCAGGCACAGCTTTTGCTGCCCAAGATTTTTCCAAAAAAAGTCCGGGATACAGTCAGTCATTTGAATCTCAAATTGATCAAGTGATGACCAATGTTGATTTTGAAGGATGGAGACAATTAGTAATAAACAAGACAGGCATGATCGATCCACTAATTACGAAAGACAATTTCCCAAAATTTGTCGAAGCTTGGAAGCTTGCAAAAGAAGGTAAAATTAAAGAAGCAAATTCTATCAGAAAAGCATTAGATTTACAGAAATCAGGTAAAACAAAATAATAATTAATCAAAATAAAGCCTAAAAATAGGCTTTATTTTGATTTACATAAAAGTACTTGGTTGGTGCTATAATATGAATATGAATCTTAATATAAAAACAACTAAAGATGAAGAAGAAATTGCCGTCTTTGTGGCGGCAGCTATTAATAGTAAATTAGCAGAAGGGAAGAGAGTGCTTTGGTTTGTTACGGGAGGCTCTTCTATAAAAGTCCAATCAAAAGTCGCAGATAAGATTAATACTAAACTTCCAGGCAGACTAGTTATAACTTTAACAGATGAAAGATTTGGTGCAGAGAATCATCTGGATTCAAATTGGTATCAATTAAAACATTCCGGTTTCGAAATAGATAATGTCAAAATAATTAATTTTCTTACAGGGGAAAGCTTTACAGATACAACTAAAAGGCTTAGAGAAGTTTTAAAAGATGAATTAGAGAAAGCAGACTATAAGATAGGGAACTTTGGTATTGGCATAGATGGACACACAGCTGGAATTTTGCCTTTTAGTGATGCGGTTAATTCCTCTGAATTAGTTTGTGCTTATGCGACTCCTTCATTTGATCGCATTACGATAACACCTAAGGTTATAACAAAGTTAGATGAAGCAATTGTCTTTGCAATGGGAGAAATGAAATGGCCAATACTAGAAAAATTACAGAAAGAATTTCCTATCGATGAAGATCCCTCTCAAATATTAAAAAGAATTCCATTATTAACAATCTTTACTGATTACAAAAAAGAATAATTATGAAAATAGCAATTTTTGGTTTAGGAAGGATGGGTGGTCAAATAGCTAGAAAATTACATGAAGGCGGGCACAAAGTTATAGCTTCAAATAGATCAAGTGGCGTAATAGATGAAATGAAAGCCTTGGGCATGATAGGAGCTTACACGAAGGAGGAAGTTGTATCTTCGTTTGGAGGAGACCAAGTAATCATCTGGATTATGGTGCCATCAGATGTTGTTGATAGTGAGATAGATACTTGGCTTACGCTCATTCCTAAGGGCAGTATTCTGATAGACGGTGGAAATTCTAAATGGAGTGACAGTAAAAGGAGAAGCGAGAAAGTAAGAGCTCGCGGTTCCTAAATGATTGATATTGGTACATCAGGTGGGGTATGGGGTTATCAGAATGGATTTTCTATGATGGTTGGTGGAGATAGTACTTCAGTAGATAAGATAAAGGAAGTTCTGGAGACTCTTAAAGAGCCTACAGGTATGTATGCATACTTTGGTGAAAGTGGATCTGGTCACTATGTTAAAATGGTTCACAATGCTATAGAATACGGCATGATGGAAAGTTTGGCAGAAGGGTATAGACTGCTCAAAGAAGGTCCATACAAGAGTTTAGATTTGTAC
>JAPLXT010000018.1 GCA_026395935.1 Candidatus Nomurabacteria bacterium
TCCACTCTTGATAGCCGCTATAACTTTCTTAGAATCTTGCAATTGCTGGTCGGACATCATTCCATTTTTTTCAGCAAAAGCCGTACATTCTTCAATATGAGTTGAGGCGTCGCAGTACTGTTCGCACGCGACTTGACCACTACAACTACCAGGGCCCTTGGATCCGGTGTCTATAAATTTTTTAGCCGCATCTATTTCTTCCTTCTGCATCAAATTCTTTTTTTCTGCAAAACTAAGGCAGGCGCCTACATTCTCTGACTTGTCGCAATAAGTTTTACAGCTTGCCTGGTCCGCGCAATTACCTAGTTCAGCAATTGGATATTCTATATTGCTAAGATTTTTTTGTTGCTGTAGAGGCTCTGTTTGATCTGTTGAAGTCGTTGTTTGGGCATGAGCAAGACCGATTATTCCACCGGAAATTAAAATTCCGGAAATTAAGATCAAAAAACTTAAAATATTTTTTTTCATATTTTTTATTGAAAAGGATTAGTTTTTAAATTTGTAAAAGGATTGGTTTTGCTATAAGGATTGGCGTCCGGTGTTGTCATATCAGGCGTTACATTGTTCCCGACATCAGCCGAAATATTAGCTTTTGTTTTTTGAATATCCTCCGCTTTTTGTTGAGGTTTTATTTTCCAATAATAATAACCACTTCCAATCAAAACTAAAACTACCACAACAATTATTAATAGTTTTTTATTCATCTCGTTAAAAATTTTCATAAGTAATTTTTATTGATTAATTTATAATATGAAGCTCGTCTTATATTATTTCTAACGGGATTCATGAATTCATTATATCATATTTTCCCTTTAAATGGATTGGGCAACTTGGTTTTACCTGCTTCTGCATCGCTCAACCCCGCATAGAGTGTCACAGTATCAGTATCATCATCGCTGAATACCAAACTACTAGGAAAGATGATATCTGCTAATTTTGTATTTTTTTCTTCCCCCGCAGGAAAATTCTCTCTTGTCGCTATAATCTCAATCGGTGATGAAAGATGCGTTTCAGGATCATACACAAATGCCATAGCGTAGTAATGTTTGATGTCTTGTTCATCTATATACGCAATATGCCCGACAACCCCAATTTTTCCATCTTCCAATAGATGCAATTCGTTTACACCACCCCATTCTCCGGGGGCAAATTGATTTTCAATAATTTTCGCATTGAGAAGATTCTCCTCGTTCAAATCTAGGAGACTCTCTATTTCAAGATAACCTATTTTACCATTTCCATTTTCTCCACCTTGTGGTCGAGTAAAAACACCAATATGACCATTTGCGAGAGACACAAGTCGGATATCTTTCATTCTATCCGGACCGATGGCGAATTTCTCAAGTGACGAGAGATCGTGCCCGCGATAAAAAACCGTTCGGTAACCGACTTCGTCTGGATTGTCAGGAACAGGACTGGGGTATACCTCAACACCACCAAAAATTGTTTCATCTCCAATTTGTGTTACAAAACCATCTTCCAATTTAAAAGTAGGTGCGCCATCAATTGGAGACCACACGCCATCCTTCTCTTCAAAGAACATGACCTGCGAATCTGCTAATTTTTCTCGTTTTTCCACGCGCCCAGCAATAACTGTTTTATTATCAATAAGGAAGGGCGCTGTAATGTTATATACATCTTGTCCATCAACACCTGAAAACTGTAACTTTTCCCCCATAGGAAGAGCTTCTTTTGATTTAAATCTCTTTAGAAGTTCAATACAACTTAGCGGAGAAGGTCTTTTTTCTTCCTCTACTTTCCCTATATCTATATTATTCGTTTCTACCCCCATAAGATAATTTTACCACTCTAGGGGATTAATGCATAATCTTGATTCAAACTTGGAAGGATGTACGAATAGCTGTTATAAATATTAATTAGATTTTTTGACAGCACTCTTAATGTGCTTTCCCGCTAATAACAATGTATCTTTCACTGTATTTCTTGATAAAACTCCATCTTTTAATATTGATGCTCCGTCAGTAAGAATAGCGCCTAAAAGCAATGCTCTATTTAGAATATTCGGCTTAATTTTTATTTGATTCTCAGCGTAATCAGATTTAAAATCAATCAAATTATCGAAACTATTACCCATTCTGCCAAGTCTTGTCATTGCATGTAATAATTTTTGATAATTATTACTTTGTTTAAATTCTTCTGGTAAAAATGAAATAAAAACTCTACTGGCTATTTGTCCTTCTAGCCTTGTTAATTTGACATATTCTTTTTCATCATCTTCTATTTTTATTTTTTCTGTAATTTCAAAAAAATTTGATATTGAATTTATAAAATATTTCTTTTGATTATCATCTAAGGTAGATAATAATTTTATAACATCCTGAGAAGCTTTTTTAAGATATGTGTCATTTGATAAATTAATATTTTCTCCTTTTAGTAATCTAATCATATTTTCTTCAAATTTAGATCTTTCTTGATTATCATAAATATGATCTAACCTATCATCAACGATACGCACTGAAGCCAATAAAGTTCTCCAATCCTCTAATGTTTTTTTAGGAATAGGTATTCCTGAAATTTCTTCAGCTATACTAGCTAAGACTTGTGCTCCGCTTTCATAATCTTTCGTGAATTCATCTGAGTCAACCTTTATTTTCGTGGAAGATTCACAATCATTATTTATACGTTCAATCATGATTATATTATAACAAAAACAATAATTAAAATCACTAGCTCCGAAGTTGGGAGGAAGTTGGAACTTTAATAAATAAAATACAACTTCTAACTTAAAATGTCATCAATCATTTTATAAATATTCTTATTTTTATTAGGATTAATAGATTTATAAACATTAAAAAGTTCTTTCCATATAAACAAAGAGTGTAATCTAACTCCAACTTCTTTTAAATTTTTACCCCCAATACTACCAATATCTACAATAGAAATAAGATCCTGAACTATCAAATTATCTTTTCTAATTCTTTCAATAAATCCTATCGCTGTGTTGGCAGTTACAATAGCATCTTCAATCAATAAAACTCTATCTCCCTTTTTAAATTCACCAAGTAAATCTCCTTTTGTACTATAATTCTTCTTGCCTTCTTTTCTTAAAGCTAAGGCTGGAACTTTTAATATGTTTGTAACTCCATAAGTAAATGGTATACCACCATAAGGAAGCCCCATTATTCTATTGAATTTAATTTTTTCTTCCACTATTATTTGTATAATATATTTATTTATTTTTTCAAGAAGTAATGGGTGAGAAATAAAAACAGAGGTATCTAAAAAAATAGGAGTTCTTGAACCATTTTTTAATAAAATCCACTTATTTTTATCTGTAGTGTTTGCAACCCTAAAGATATCAAGTTTTATAATCTCTCTTATTAAAGATATTTTAGAAATTTTCTTCATTAAACTATTATATCACAAAGAATAACCATAATAAGAATAACTAAACTATAGGCTCCGAACTTGGGAGATTTCGAAATTATTTTAAAAATCTCAGATTATGACACTTAAGAACTATAAATTACCGTTCAAATATTTACCAGCAAGACTCAATGCAAATGAAGGCAATATGACGAAGACAGTCGCGAATAAGAGCCTAATGAATACTTGGCTTGTTTTTGAATCTGGCGCATTTGGCCCGGAGCCAGTTATGACAACTAAAATACCAATAATTCCAAAAAGTATAGATGAATAAATGAAAACACGTGTAGCTATTTTTTGCATGATTTTAGTATAGCAATTAAAATAGGGTTCGGAAAGTAGCAAGGACCGTCCTTGCTATCTATACTATTTATATTTTTTGTTAATTATGACATAATATCAACATGGAAAATATAACAATCTTGTTTGATGTGTTTATAGCTATATTATCATTATGGGTTCTTTTTAAATTATTGGGTTATGGTGGTTCGATAGGTAGATCATTATCTCAAGTTGGTTATGGAATTGTAATTATTGGGTTCTCACAAATTGTTGAGACTTTTGGGCTTATATTCTTGGATAAAAATGTATTTGATGTGCATATTGTTCATCGTTCAATTCTAACGATTGGTTTCTTTTTAGTTGCATGGGGATTTGGGAGTTTAATGAAGAAGAATCAATCTCAACCATCTAATAAATAATTAACAAATTTAAAAATCTTCATGAAGAGGATTTTTAATTGGCTTTAAAGTTGGAAGGATGGAGTAATTTATTTAAGAGAATATAAATGAAAAACCGCCAGTGAGTAGCGGTTTCCCATACTACCCGACTAGCGGTTATACTTTCGTTTTGAAATACTTTTTTGCTAAGGCCTTTCTGTTAACCATTTTACCAGTATCTTTTAATTGTATTATTACGATTCCGGTATAAAAAGTATTCTTCGCCCACTCTTTTAGTTCGGAGGACAACTCTTTGCTGGTTGAGTACATGTGGCATTGAATTTCATTATATTCTCCCACTTTGCGAACTAAAGGATATCTCTTGATAAAAAACCAACTTTTTTTCATTTTTTAAATTAAATTTAAATAGTTTTATTCATCAGACCACCCCATTTTCCAATCAATGGTCTCCATTAACACTTTCATTTTAAATAGCCCAAGGTTAAATGCAGCTCCCATTTTGGTTAAATTGTTTTCTGAATAACAACAATTTTCATTTAGACGAACAATTCCATCTAAAATTCCAACAACCTTGTGTGGAGCAGCATAATCTTGAATTTTTTTATCATGCAGGTTACTTAAAAGACCAGTAGACAGTATCTGGGCAAAAATAAGAAAACTGGTTAAATCCTCAAACTCAAAAAGGTAACCAGAATTTTTAAGCTTATCTACTGATATTTCAACATTTGCCTTCACTTGTGGAGGCATTATACTTAGAGTACACTCAAAGGATCCAATAACCAAACTTCTAATTTTTTGATATATTTCTATTTCATTAGTCATTGATTCCCAACCTTCAGCAATTGAAAGTGAGTCTATTAACATAGCCTCAAACTTTTTAAACTCGTTTTCATCTATCATATGCTAGTTTTTAAAGATTTAGTTTCAGATTTTCTTTTACATTACATCTAAATATAGTTAATGTCAACATGAGAAAATACTCTCAAAAGAGGGGAATTGTCTGCTTCTAACTTGGGATGAAGTGGAAACCATGTTAAAAGATGTAAAATAGAAA
>JAPLXT010000039.1 GCA_026395935.1 Candidatus Nomurabacteria bacterium
AAACGATACCAATAATTTTTAATGTCAAAGTCATCATATACTTCTTTGAATAATTTCAAAACAGCCAACATCTCCTTTTTCAAATCACTTTTGGCACAATATATATGGGAATCATTTTGAGTAAAACAACGAGCACGGATTAATCCAGTAAGGACACCAGATCTTTCAAAACGATGGCATAAACCAAATTCAGCTAAACGGAGTGGTAATTCTTTATAGGAATAAGGTGAATTACGATAAATCATATGATGGTGAGGGCAGTTCATTGGTTTTAAATAATATTCTTCACCCTCAATCTCAATAGGACTATACATATCTTCTCTATAATGAGCTAGGTGGCCTGAAGTTTCGTAAAGATTTTTATGTGTCAAAACTGGGGTGTAGACATATTTATAATCATTAGCTAATTCTTTTTTATACATATAATCCTCCAATTGATGACGTATGAAAGCACCATTTGGAAGCCATAAAGGCAAACCCTTACCAACTTCTTCAGAAATCATAAATAATTTTAGTTCCTTACCTAGTTTCCTATGATCTCTTTTTCCCGCTTCTTCTTGTTGGAGAAGATATGCCTCAAGTTCTTCTTTTGTTTCAAATGCAAGTCCATATACGCGAGTAAGCATTTTATTCTTCTCGTCTCCACGCCAGTAAGCACCTGCTACTCGATCTACCTTGAAAGATCCATCTTTTATTTCTTTCATATTGTCTGCATGTCCACCACGGCAAAGATCAGAGAATTGACCTGAAGTATAGATTGTTATTTCTTCTCCTTTTTCGGCTATACCATTTATAAGTTCCTCTTTATAGACATTACCTGCAAACATTTTTAGCGCTTCTTCTTTAGTTAAAACTTTCTTTTCAAACGACCCCCACGTCTTTATGAGCTCTTTCATTTTATTTTCTATCTTTTCTAAATCAGCATCAGTAATTTTGCCTTTTACATCTACGTCATAATAAAAGCCATTATCTATCGCAGGGCCTAATGTAATATTTGATCCAGGGTAAAGTTCCATAATTGATGCACCCAGCAAGTGGGCGAGGGAGTGGCGGATATGTTCTAGTTTGTTATTTTCCATAATTTGTTGTATTTTTTGTTACTAATAAATTAAAATCGCCCCGACAAAAAATGATTGCTCATTTTTTGTCGGGGCGAGTCTATTCGCGGTTCCACCCAACTTTGTTCTTTAATTTATAGATTAGCCTTTTTAGGGGTAAATTATGGTTGGTAGCCACAACAATCTCTATAGGTATAATAATACAATTAATTTATCTAAATTACAAGTATTTGCATTTTAAGCAAAAATCGGTATACTATTCAATATGGTAATACGAATGCGACATACACGAGCCCACACAGGGAATCGTAGATCACATCATGCTTTAAAGGCAAAGACTTTTGCTGTTTGTACTAATTGTACAGCTCCAAAAGAGACTCACATAGTTTGCAAGAACTGTGGCTTTTATCGTGGCCGTAAGGTAATAGATGTGGTTAAAAAAGTTGAAAAGAAACAAGCTAAAAAGAAAAATTAGGTTTTAGTTCCTAGGGGCTAGGTTCTAGATAGTGCAATACTAACCACTAGAAACTGAAACCTAGAACCTAATTAATTATGGCAAACAGGCACCTTTCACGTTCAATTGTTCTTCAGACACTCTTCGAGTGGGATTTTGCTGTGTCATCTGACTTATCGGAGCCGGAAGTAATGCTCGAAAGAAACATTGAAGAATTTGGACCAGGTCTTGATGACTCGCATTTTATGAGCGAGTTATTTTTAGGTATAACTAAAAAGAAAGTAATAATAGATGAGATTATAGAGAAAGCAGCCCCAGATTGGCCAATAGATAAAATTTCCATTGTAGATAGGAATATTCTTCGATTAGGATTATATGAATTATTATTTGGCGACAGAGAGCAAGTTCCTCCGAAGGTTGCTATCAACGAAGCGATAGAGCTTGCGAAAAGTTTTGGAGGTGAGAATTCTAGTCGTTTTATAAATGGAGTATTGGGTGGAGTTTATAAAGAGATTGGCGAGCCAGGCAAAGATGATGTAGGTCTCCATAAAAAGCACAAACATTTTGAAACGGATCCAAGTAAATTTCCTATAGAGAAGAAGGCAGGAGCAGTTGTTTACGCTCACCATAATGGTGGTATTTACTTTGCCTTTGTTCATGACGTTTTCGGCTACTGGACTTTATCAAAGGGGAGTATTGAGGATGGTGAAAATGAAGAGCAGGGTGCAATACGTGAGATAAAGGAAGAAATGGGTGTTGATATGAAAGTTAAAGAGCTTCTTGGCCGTAGTGAATACATAGCTACTCATCCAGAGAATGGAAAAATT
>JAPLXT010000019.1 GCA_026395935.1 Candidatus Nomurabacteria bacterium
TTTGAGATAGTCCCTCTTAAGATGGGACGTATCATATTTTAATAATAACTTAAATTCTATAAACTTACTAAATTTTTAAACTCGCCTAATGATAATAAAAATATCTCTTACGGGATCCATTTTATTTATCTAAGAAAACTGAATAATCCCCCCCTGAAATAATGAAATTAATTGTCTGATTCCAATTCACATTTTTATAATGTGGATTTATTTTAATTAAAGACTGCATACTTTGTTCTATTGGTGTAAATACCCTTTCGTCCAATTCTTTTGATATATTCATAGCAGTTTCTTCATCTATGAGGATACTCGAATGTATATTAATAGAAAGCATATTTATTTTATTATATCCAAGAAGTACTAATCCAACTTCAAGTTGTAATATATTTATATCATCATCAGACAATGAGTATTTTCTTCCAACCATTTCAGTTATCTCTTCCCACCCGGAAGAAGTAATAGCCTTCCCCACTTCAAGTGGTAGTTTTACAAGATCTTCTTTAATTGTTTGTGCTAATTTTTCTGTCATAAATTATTTTAATGCTTCTTAATCTCCGATCTCATTATAGCCTCATGAGCAGCTACATCATTTGCTTCTTTATTAAAGTATCTTCCTCTTAATGTTTCTGCATACTCATTTAGTCTTTCAGCATTTATTTCTTCTACATGGTGATGTAAATGTGGCTTAATCTTAAGAGCCAAACCATCAAGAGATTTGACAACTTCTTCTTCCTCTCCAAGGGCATTTTTAATTTTGGTTGTTGCAGAGAAATCACGACTGCCATCTGCATTCTTTCCAAGTTTTGCATCAGTTTCCTTGAATAATTTTTCAGCATATTCAGCTTTCTTTTCAGCTAGGTTAATAGCAACCGTATCATTCGGAGAATTTAGTTTTAATTGTTCAAGGGCTTGTTTTGTGTCAGCTACACTTTTTTCAATTTCATCATATGCTAATTTATTTACTTTTCCATCAGCAGTTTTGTCTGCATGCCTACCAGTTCCACTATTTAATTCTTTTCTTTCTGCCTCATTGTCTTTGATGATCCTTGCATTTTCATCAAATGCATCTTGTGCTTCTCTTTGTGAAGAAGCTTCTTTTTCCACATTAGCCATTGCAGCATCTTTCTGTGCCTGTGTTGCACTTGGATCATTGTTTAATGTTTCTACCTCCTTTTCTGCTTTGGCAAGTTTTGTATTGGCAGATTGTAATGCTTGGAAGAGACTACCCTCCACCCTTTTTTTGGCGAGCAATGTTCCATCTATTCTATCCGTATCATTTTTAGCTGTATTTTTTAGGTTAGCTTCATCTTCCTCAGCTTTATGTAATGCCTGTACTTCTTTTGTGTTATTCCCAAGTTTCTTTGATTCTGCTCTTGCGCGCCTCTTTTCTGTAATTTCTGCTTTGTGCTTAGCATATCCACCTTCTTTTGCTTTGCCTGCATCTACTCCCATACCCTTCATTGCATCGCCTCCAAGTTTTGTGTTTCTAGCATCAAAACTCTTACTAGCAGTCCATTTACCAGCATCTCTGGCCAGATTACCCAATCGTCCTCCATGTGTTTTAAGCCAATCATTATTAGCTACTTTATCTCCTAGTGCACCAATCGTTCCTCTCATTGCAAATGCTCCAGCACCAACAGCTCCACCAAGGGCCATACCGCCAATTGCAGATCCCGCCTTAACAGCCATCTCCCCGAATTCTCCAGACATATCCACTGCAATTTTTTTCGCTTTTATCATGAAAAGCATAATGAAAGCAAAAGGAACAAGAATAGCAACAAAGTAACCTAGCCCATCTCCTAACATTGATTTACCAGCTATGTCGGTGATAAGATCTGCTTGAAGGAATTTAAGAACAATATACATAAAGAATATAAATACAGGAGCTAAAAATGCAAGCTTGATGGTCTCTGGCCACCAATTTTTCCACCCTATCATTTTAGTTCCAGCCATTTCAGGAAGTATGTAGGTGAAGAAGGCGAGCGGGGCTATTATCATTGCTAACCAAAGCCCCACAACACGAGCGATGAATAGGAAGGCTATGGTTAAAAAGACAGTAAAACCAACTATATTTACAGCCGAAGCCATAATAATAACCAATATAAATTGTATAACACCTAAACCTGGATTATCTACTCCTGGAACACCACTATTATTTGGTATAGAGTTAATCTTAGTAGCACTCAAAATTAGGTTTTGAGGGTTAACTTTATTTACTAGTGCGGCAGAAAGAGGAATAACCCCATCAGCTCCAATATCAAGTCCTGGGGTTAATTTTGCGACACCATTTGCTCCTTTCTCTGTAATTTTAATCGCATTTGAATTATAAAATACCCTCGCTGTTATATTTGAAGCATCTATGATTAGCTGAGTAGCAAAAAGACTAAAATTTATGAAGATTCCGATAATGACTATATTTACAATAGTTTCTTTCGTTTTCATACTATGTAGACTAAGAATTGTACCAATAGCCACATAGAGCATTATGAAAATGAAGAACATATTGCAGAAATCACGCACAAGTCCCCATCCTTGTACTACGAAGCCTGATTTATATGAGGAATCTTGCACAGAATAATTAAAAGTATAATCAAACATTGTTCCCGCAAGAGCAAATAAATATGAAGTCGGAACAAACAAAACATAATAGAAAGTTTGCACGTTGCTCTGTTTGTTAATCCTTTTGGAAGCTCTTGTACTATCTGTCCTAATTCATCTAATGTATATATTCCATCAAGAATAAACATTTTATCTCGAAGTGATGGCATATTAAGAAAATCAGCCGTTAATTTAACCGTATAAGAAGTTTTAGGTGTAAGACCAGAGAAAGTTGTGGAATAAGTAATAGAATTTCCGCTTATAAGTTGACTCTTAACAAGATATGTTATTGGATTAGATGATGTGCATTTAGTTAAATCTGCTGTATCACATATTTTTGCCGAAGTAATTAATTGTGTTCCTGTAGAATCATAAATTCCTACTATTACTTCATCTTTATCTGTAATATCTACATCATTAATTATTTTAGGACCTTCACCTTTAACTGTTATACTATTTTTATCTGCAGACGGAATCATTGTAAACAAACCAATTTCTTCGTTTGTACCAGAAGTTTTTATTATTTCCCATTTATTAGATGAATCACATTTTACCCCCTTACATTTATAATAAAAAACATCTGTTCCACCATTTCCACCTCCAGTCTTTGAGGTATATTTATCTAAGGTGTTTGAGTTGGTATCCGAAATTGTTAAGGTTAAATCACTTTTACATGCAGTGACTGTATTACCAAAACAATTTTTTTCTCCTGGTTTTATTCCTATTGAAAACTTATTTGCAGTTATTGTTTGGTTTAAAAACGTTAAATTTGGTAAAGTTCCGCTACTATTCTCTTGAATTTTTCCACTAAATATTTGATTTATACAATCAGGTGATGTCTCAATATCAAGGGAAAGAAAATCTGGGGTTGTTTGGCTTAAATTAGTTGCAGGAGCAATATTTACACTTATGAACTGGCAATCAGCAGCTTCTGTTATGTTCTTCTTAATATCTATGTTTTTACCACCATTAAACCCAACACTAATAGGCACGAGGAAGTTCGCGGAGAGTATTAACATTATTAAAATATAGGATAAAATCTTTTTCATTCTTTTTCTAACAAAACCATTATACCATTTTAATCACAAATTTCATTATTAATTCCTAATTATTTCTCCTATTGACATTATTTTAATAATGGTATATCATATAAATATAAATACGAAGAGGGATCCGAAAGGTGCTTGTGCCTTAGGAGCCCTTTTCTTTTGGTGTAATGTAAGTTTTTATATTAATTAAATAGTCATAAAATTCAGATCCAAGCTCTTTATATAAAGACGAAGCAAATTTTTTATTTGGGAAAAGTATTTTTCCAAATCTTCCTTTTAAAATTAAATAATCAACTAATTTTTTATAATCACCATCTCCTGAAACTAATACTATTTTTTTAAAATCATCATCACTGTCTATAAGATTTTTCATTATTTC
>JAPLXT010000026.1 GCA_026395935.1 Candidatus Nomurabacteria bacterium
AAGCTTGTTTATTTGAAACCAGCTCTTTTCCAACAAGATGAAGCTTTTAAAAGTGTCATACCACTTGGAACAGACATCCTAGGAATACACCAAAAATTAAACACTGCTCCACTTTCAAGTATGTTCCCATTTGTTTCATTCGACCTTACTTCTGACAAGGGAATTCTCTATGGTGTAAATAGACACAACTCTAGTCTTATTATTTTTGATAGATTCTCTCTTCCAAACTATAATTCTATCACCTTCGCTACAGCTGGAGCAGGTAAATCTTACGCAACGAAACTTGAAATCATTAGAACCTTAATGTTCGATGCAGAAGTAATAGTGATCGACCCTGAAAGGGAATATGAATACCTCGCAGAAGCAATAGGTGGTAGATATTTTAATATTTCTTTATCTTCTGATCACCATATTAATCCTTTCGATTTACCAATACCAAGACCAGACGAGACAGCCGCGGATGTCCTCCGAGCAAATACGATTAATCTTGTCGGTTTGTTCCGAATAATGCTAGGTGGACTTACACCAGAAGAAGATTCAATAATAGATCGAGCAATTACTGAAACATATGCCTTGAAAGATATTACCGCTGAATCAAATTTCGCAAATATAGAACCTCCACTTCTTTCAGACTTTGAAATTGTCTTAGCTGGAATGGATGGAAGTGGTTCCCTTATTCAACGTATTGCTAAATATACACATGGATCTTGGTCTTCGTTTATAAACAGACCATCCAACGTGGATATCAATCGTAAATTTGTAGTGTTCTCTGTACGAGACATGGAAGATGAACTTAAGCCGGTAGCGATGTATATCGTTACTCACTTTATCTGGAATGCGGTCCGTAAAAATCTAAAGAAACGCTTGTTGGTTGTGGATGAGGCTTGGTGGATGATGAAGTCGGAAGATACCGCTTCTTTCCTTTATTCTATAGCTAAAAGAGGACGTAAATACTATCTAGGACTTGCTACAATCACTCAAGACGTCGGAGACTTCATGAAGAGTCCTTATGGTGTGCCTATTGTGACAAACTCATCAATTCAACTTCTACTTAAACAGTCTCCCGCAACAGTAGACGTCCTACAGAAAACATTCAACCTTACTGACGAAGAGAAATATTTATTACTTGAGGCAAATGTTGGAGAGGGAATATTCTTTGCGGGATTAAAACACGTAGCTATTAAAACAATAGCTTCATATACAGAGGATCAAATTATAACATCTGATCCATCACAAATTCTTGCAATAAAGAAAGCAAAAGACGAGTTAGAGAGTTCAAATAGTAGTCAATAAAATGAAAAAGTTTTTATATTTTATTTTAATAGTTTGTATATTAAACATATTATCAATGCCGTCTTTTTCTATTGCTGAAATGCAGGTAAATACACAAGAAGATGAAATTATCGTAACGGTTTCGCCCAAAAATCCACAACCATATGAAGATGTATCTATAAATATATCGAGTTATGCGACTGACTTGAATAAGGCTGTAATTTCTTGGCAAATTGATTCTAAAATTATGCTATCGGGTATAGGAAAAACAGATTATTCTTTTAAGGCCTTGGGTCCAAACACCACAACTAATTTAAATATTATAATAAGGCCTGTCGGCTCTGATGGTAATATTTCCTATTCATGGAAAAATAATGATAATATTGTAACTGATGCATCTGGTTATAATAAAAATTCTTTTATTTTTAATAATGATTTATTTGATACTGAAAATATAATAACAGTAATAGCCTCTGCTGTTAGTGAAAATTATAATGCTGAAAAGACAATAACAATATCCGCATATTCTCCAAAAGTTCTTTTTTATAAGAAATCTCCAACAGAAGGAACTTTATACAACAATGCCTTAAATAGTGATACAATTTTTGGAGAGGGGGATGAGATGACAATAGTAGCTGTGCCATATTTCCTGGCATTAAAAGGAAATGAGGACAAGTTTAATTATAGTTGGACAATAAATGGAGATCCGATAAACACGCCATCCAAGAAGATAGAATTGACAATAAGACCTACTTCTCGAGGGGGGTATGCAGATATTAGTATTGTCCTAGAAAGTATGAATAAATTATTCCAAAAGGTCATAGGTCAATTAAAATTAACTCTATAATACGCGTCCCGTTAAAAGTCGTAATTTACAATAAATGAGTAATTATAAAATATGAAAAAAAATACAAAAAAAGAAATACTAAAACTAACTTCTTTCGGGATGAAAAAAATATTTTCTTCTATTTTAATATCATTTATTTTATTACTAAACATCAGTATACCAATTTCTGTTTTTGCAGCGACACCAGATCTTTTAAATGTTTCTAATTATACTGGACCAGAAAATGGGGAGGTAACACTAATAGACCCTATGGATTTTTCTGTCGTCTTTGGTGCTCCTAAAATTCCAAAAGAAGTAGACCCACCTAATAAAAATTATAATGTTTTCTTTCAGGCAATATGTCTTTATTCTAATAATGTAACATTTAAAATGCCTATAGGTGGTGAAGAAAGTGGTGCTCATTATATTATTTCTAATCAATCAAAGTTTGAGGCTGGTAAATCGGGGGGTATTACAAAAATATGGACGTGGAAATTTTCTGCTAATAATATGGCCAGTGCTTGTCCTACTTCAGAAGGTGCACCAATTGGAGTAAATTGGACATTAAAAGAAGTAGATTCTACTGGTAATATATTGAAGGAATATTTAAATAAATCTTTTACTTTTAAAACCGTAAAATCATACAATCTTCCTGGTTTTTATTATGTCACTATTGATAAAAATGGAGATTATACAGTATCTACTAGGTTTACTGATGAGACACTATGTGGTGTTAGTTCAAAGTCTTTTATAGAAAACAATCCAATGTTTAAAATCCTCGAACCTTGTAAATATTACAACGATCTACCGATTTATAATAAAACAAATAATCCTGTTCTTGTTACTCCTGTAAATGTAGCTACAAATAATAGTATTTATACCATGCTGGCTCCTATCGGTGGTATTGAGCGTATGGATTCAAGTGGAACTGATCCAACTTGTGCAAATGATCCTAAGTGTATAACAAACGATATTGGGAAATATTTAAATATCATATTTAAACTTGCTATTGGAATATGTGCTGCCCTTGCTGTAATAATGCTCATAATTAATGGTGTTAAATATATGGGAGATGAGTCTGTTTTTGGAAAAACAGAAGCTAAAAAGAATATGTTTGGTGCAATAGTAGGACTACTTATCGCTCTAGGTGCTTGGGCACTCTTAAATACTATAAATCCAGCGTTGACGGGGCAAAATGGGCTAAGTATAAGCCAAGCTAGTGTAGTGCTTGATCCAGAAGTACATGGTGACTCACCACAAACAGCACAAAACGGAACATTTTGTGCTGGTAAATACAAAACAGGTGATGCGTGGCCATCAGATGCAAC
>JAPLXT010000122.1 GCA_026395935.1 Candidatus Nomurabacteria bacterium
TGTTTTAACCTTAAATATTGCTTTATCTTGCATTATAGTATATATTTTTAATATGTCTCAAACATATCAACCAAATAAAAGGAAAAGAGCTAAATCCCATGGTTTTTTAGTTCGCGCAAAGACTCCAGGTGGTAGAAAGGTTACCCAAGCACGCCGCCAAAAAGGCCGAGCAAAAGTTTCAATTTCGAAATAACATGCTTCCCAAAAAGAAAAGAATCACTAAGGATATATTCCAAACTATTTTAAAGAAAGGAAATATCGTTTCTGGTTCGTTTTTTTTGTTTAGATATATAAAAGAATCTAACCCTAGATATGTTTTTGTTGTATCTAAAAAAATAGCAAAAACCGCCACCCAAAGGAATTCCCTTCGCAGAAGAGGCTATAATATATTAAGGCAATTTAAATTAAAAAACTGTGCAGGTATATTTTTTTATAAAAAAGAAGCACTCCACGTATCTATTGGTGAATTAAAAAAAGATATAGATTTTATTTTAGAAAAAATTAAATTAATATAGAATGAAAAAATTTTTTATTTATCTTATTAATCTTTACCAAAAAATTCCCTTTAAATCACACAATTCATGTGTTTTTATTCCAACCTGTTCAGAATATACCAAAGAGGCTATTTTGAAATATGGTGTATTTATTGGTATTTATAAGGGGTTTTTAAGAATTTTAAGGTGTCACCCATGGCAAAAAAATAAGTTTGATCCACTAAAATAACAAAATTCTTTGAAATTCTAAGCTTTTGATATACAATAGAGCAATGCAAGCGCTTTGGAACACAATTTTCTATCAACCAATCTATAATATCCTTATTTTTATAGTTAATAATGTCACTTTTGGTGATGTTGGTTTTGCTATTATTATAGTAACAATTTTAGTTAAATTTATTCTCTATCCTCTCACTAAAAAATCTATTAAGAGTCAAATCTTAATGAAAAGAATGGAGCCAGAGATTAAGCAAATTAAGAAGGATTATCCCAACAAAGAGGAGCAAGCTAAAAAAACCTTTGAATTATATAAGAAATATGACACCAATCCATTTTCTGGATGTTTAGTTGTTTTAATTCAACTACCAGTCATCTTTGCACTATATTATGTTTTTTATAAAGGACTCTCACTAGATGCAGGGCCTATTTATTCTTTTATAGCAAAACCAGCAATTATACACACCAATTTCCTAGGCTTTATTGAAATAAATGGTAAAAGTATTCTTTTGGCTGTTTTGGCTGGTATTACTCAGTTCCTACAAGGTTATCTGGCCTCCCCTATTCAACCTAAGGTTGAGGTTATAAAGGCATCCGATATAGAAGAAAAGAAGAGCTTTCAAGATGAAATTGCTGGTAGTATGCAAATGAATATAAAATATATTCTTCCTTTGTTTATTGCATTTATATCATGGAAGATTTCTGCTGCAGTTGCATTATATTTTGTTATAAGTAATATATTTACTATTGTTCAGGAGTGGTATATAAGAAGAACACTAGAAAATAAATAAATTTTATATGGAAGAAGAATTAATAAAAAAAGTAATAGAAGATATTTTTACACACACAAACTGCACTATTTCAAAATACGAAGTTTCTCTTGAGAATGGAATGCTTTGGCAAAAAAAGAGGTTTGATAGTCTTAAAAATATAGCCCATATGATGGCTGAGCGCGCTAAATATTTTAAGAGTAATATTGAGGTTGATCCTATGCCTGCAAACGAGCGCCGCATTATACACATGTTCTTAGAGGGAATTCCAGATATAAAAACAGAATCAGAGGGATATGGCCCAAGTAGAAGAGTAGTTATTAAATACACAGGAAACAATTAAAAATTAGAGATCTAGGCTCCACAAGGTGGAGTCTTTTTTGTTGGTGAAGAATAATTTATCCTCTCCTTTATTTAAAAATAAATTAGTGGCATCTATAGGGGTTTCATCTTGAGAATTTGCCATTGTTGTTATGTTTTTTGTTTTCGTATTTATTTTTACAAAATAATCAGTAAAGGATACTAATCCTTGATACCAATAATCAGGATACTCTGTACCTGTAATAGTATTTGGGAGAGCACAATAAACATTTATATTATCAGTACTCCAGGTGCATTTTTCAGGTAACCCGTATACCCCCAAATCAACGGAGGTATGATTCTTTACATCAAAAACATTTAATTTAGGCCCCACATTAAGCGATGCATTATATATAATAAAACTACCATCATTATCTGCTAGTGTGGTAAGGCCATCAATTCAACCAAAAATTTTAGACAAAGTTCCATTTGTTATATTTAAAATATAAACACCACCAGGAGCTAAATAAGAAGGCTTTGTTGTTAGGTAGATATTTTTGTCCGTTACCCATTGTGGTAACCATTCAGAGAAAGCAGATGTGAAAACTTGGGTTGTTTTAGTTTCATCAAAAGAATTTGTTGTACCCGTAACACCATTTACATTTTTGATAATTGAGAAGAATTGTGTTTTATTTGGAGACAAACTAATGGCCGTAATATCAGCAGGTAGAAAATTACTATCCCCTCCTAAAGAGGCGAGAAAACTTGTAATTGTTGTATCGTCAGTAGATACATACCTATAAATAGTTGAAGTGGCTCTATTATTAAAAATTGCTTCATATACACCAGGAATTGTAGAGTTTGATATAGTGCCTGATTTTTTTGTATCTAGATATATTTGATATATATGACCCGTACTTCTCTCTACATAGCGTATAGATGGGGCTAATTCAGACGTTGGGGCAGCTACATCATTACTTGTTGGTAGTGGCCTCATGTCTTCTAGAAAAGCAGCTCCAGCAACTGCAAAGTTTGTTATCTGGTAAAATCTTGAATTTGCCTTAGTAACCTCATTGGTTCTATTATCACCTGTTCCTGTATTTGTATTAGTATTTGTTGCATTTTTTGCACTCGTTCCAAAAGGATTAAATTTTTGTAAAAGACTTGGGTTTGAATCTGATGTAGTAGTATTTTTACTTGAGAAATAAAAATAAACACCAATAAGTATTCCTAATACAAGTATGATTGTTACTATTAAAATGATTTTTGTTTTTTGTGGCATAGATTAATTACCAATTTATTATATGATAATGATCTGGGTTTGATTCTCTCATGAATTTTGTATTATCCTTAAGGTATACAGGGAAAGGCATACCAGTAGATGTTATTTTATTTTTTGCTTCATCTATATATGAAGTAAGGGTTGTTGTTGGTCTTAAATCTACAATACTATTACCTGGCAAATGTTGAGTTTTACTAGAATGTAACCAACACTCTGTCCCTCCTGTTATTATAATTTCACAAGTTGTACATTTTGTTTTTTTAAGTGCTATAACACCACTTGTATTTAATCCAGCAAGACTTGTGCAACTAGTTTGTCCAACTTTTGTACAAGAAGGAGCATTGTTTACAGAAATACCAGCTTGTGCAACCAAAGCTCTTTCTGTTGCATCTGATGGCCACGCA
>JAPLXT010000052.1 GCA_026395935.1 Candidatus Nomurabacteria bacterium
TCAATTTCTCGTAATCTATTCTCTCTTTCATCACCTTGAAAGTTACGCGAGATTAAATCATATAGCGTTTTCTTTTGCCTTTCCGTGATTAAGTAGCTGTCGCTGAGATAGTCGTAATCCTCGTTATAATTTCTCTTGAAATTCCTTAACTTACTTTTTATTGTTTTAATAATCATGTTAATTTTAAATTAGATTAATAATTACTTCTTTGAAAGAAGATTGCTAATAATTTCGGATGCTTGAAAACTTGAGATATAAGGAGATTTCAATCTTTTTAAATAGTCCTGCTTCTTCGTCTCATCTTTACATTTTCCATTCAAGAGTTTAAAGCAAAAATCGATCTGTTTTTTTGAAGCATATTTAAGATCGTCAGTATTTGTAAAAAATACTGGCTTGTCCCTACCCTCATCAATTTCTTCTGTTATATCCTCAGTTTCTTTTTGAGTAATATTTTTTAATGGTAACTCATTCAATAGCTTCAATGCTTTTGACAGAGCATCGGTGAAAGCAGCATTCCAAGTATAGAGCGTGCTAGTCTTAACCCACTTATTTCTCTGAGATAAAAAAGAATTCGCCCGACCTATACCAAGTAGTTTATTACCTTGTTTAATTGAACATTTCAACGCAATTACATAAGGATTTTTAAATAGCTCCAATACCTCAATATCTTTTTCCACTTCTATTGAGAATGTATAACATCCAACAGCTTCTTTAATTTCCTCTTCCGCTAAGCTTTTATTTTCAGTATTCATTTTGTTTGTTTTTTAATAATAATTTTTGATGGATAATATTCGACTAAAATTTTGTCACCAATAGAAAAATCACTTTGTAAGAGTGATTTGTTTGCGATAACAATCTTCGGAACACTGGCCAAGTCTCTCGTTTTACCTGACTTGGTCAAATACGAAACCGTCATTACTTTATTCATGATGGCTGAGAGTGGGAATGGCTTCCACATCTAAATAATAGAAGAGATTCACATTGCGAGCGAATTTACCAATAATTTTTCCTGTAGGATCCTTACGGTCCACGTAGGTCACACTTTTCAGAGCCTTACTTCCTGCCTTAGGCCGAAAACCTAAACTTAAAAAAACAGAATATGGGAGGCAGTTCTTTTCAGGATTGTAATTATTACGAGCTTCACTTTCTCCCCAACGTTCTGCAATTTGTGCAGCTACCATGTCACGTGTCTTCATACTATTTTTCCAATTACTAACCTTAGGTCCTTTCTCTAACACTTTTCTTATTGATTGCATAAATGTTTTATAATAAATTAATAATAATATTTCACGACGACCATCGTGTTGTTGAAGCATTTGTTATTAATAATTTGCTTCATACTCATAATTTTAAAGCGAACTATATATTAAATACGGGGGTACGCGGGGTGGTGTCGATACTTAAAAGTAAAGGAGCACGTATTGGGTACGTTAAGTACCTATCTTTTCGGACGACTCGTATATTCAAAAAGGCATAAAGTATCATCTGGGCGAGTGGCGCTGGAGTAGTTGATTTTTATTTCTTATAGCATAAGGCTTATTTTGGGTGGGTTTTGTATAAATGCAGATAGGGGGTGGTTTAAGAATTATTCTATTTTACAAAAGCAGGCAGGCTAAAATTTCGCAATAATTTTGTGGACTTTTTAGATAGGTGGTATAATTGTCTTAACAATTTAATAGAAGGACCTAACCCTTTAATCAATTAAAGATATGGTCACAAATCCGTCCAAAGTAAAAAACTCCTAGTCAGAGTTCACTTTGGACGGTCATATTTCGAAAGAGATATGGGCATTCCCTACGGGGTTTGCCGATCTGGCTGGGAGCTTTTTGCTACCTCTATAACTATAATAAACCCGTCCAAAATTTATGAAAAATATTTTATCAATAGCATTCTTATTCTCTGTATTAGTTCCTATACATTTTTCTTCTGCTCTTTTTTATACTCCTAGTATTGGTTCTCAATCAAATCCACTGTATATTCAAGTACAACCTAATTCACTTCAATCATGGAAAGATGCATGGAATAAGATAAATTCAATGCAATATGTGGTAGCGTGTTCATCAAAATATGATTCTGTTAAATCCTTAGCCTCAAAAAATGGATTTGGAGATATAGGTGATCCTTCTACTGCAAATAGCGAGGCTAATTATTTAAATTATCTATATTCCAGTTATCAATTATGTGTTAATAGTGCAGCACAGACACAAAATCCAATACAACACACAGGAACTTTGTGTAATGGGACATACTATAACGCATGTCCTGCTGGTGAAAATTTTGTTTGTCCCAGTAGTGGTAGTGCTTATTGTGAAATACCAAAAACTAATGATCCCGTAAAAACGAATGAATCTGCCCTTCCTTATGGTTGTAGTTCAAATCAAGGGTATAGTGCAACAAATGGTGTATCTTGTAGTAATACAAATGTACCAATAACACCTATAAAAAAAATAGAAACAAATCAAAGCACCTGCACTAGTGGATATAGTAAAAATGCGTTAGATCAATGCATAGAAAACAACCAATTATGTAAAAATGACTTTGGGGGAAATACTAAATGGGGAGGAAAGGTAAATAATAAAAATGGACCTGTTTGTGATTGTGTTACTGGTTACGTTTGGAATAAAGAAGGAACAACATGTCTAATTTCCCAAATAAAAAAACTAGACGTAGTAACTCCTATTAAAATTGAAAAAACACAGAATGAAGCAAAAGAAGATACTCCTAATATATCTAAGGTAGATCCTGTAATTTTAAATCAAGAAGTTGTCACTAATACAACGACGGAAGTAAAACCTAAGAGTTTTTGGTCGAAAATTAAGGGGTTGTTTGGGTTTTGAAATTAATGAAGATATAAATATATGGAAAAACCCAATTTAAATATAAAGCCAAATCAAAATTTTTTAGGTTTAATATTAGGGCTAGCCTCTATTGGTTTTGCAGAATATTTTTGTTTAATATGGTTATTTTGTTTTGGTATAGCAGTATCATTAATATTTTTTATTTCTGTTTGTTTTACTTTGTATTTTTATACAATAAAATATTGCAAAAATAAAACTTTATAAATTATTAGTAATAGAACAAAAAAATTTATGGAAAATCATCATAAAATAACAAATATAATTTTTTTAGTTTTTATTTTATTGATTATTCCAATTGATAATATATATGCTGAGTTAGTTCCATCCACCTATTTAGATTCGTATAAAAAACTTTGTAATGAACTTGCACTAAGATCTCCCTATAATAATTATATAGCTTCTTCCGCAACTATTAATAATGATTTATTAATAACAAAATCCAAACATCCAATAATTTCAGGAACCTTTTCAAATATTAGTGAAAACGGTATATCAGTAGTAGTTTGGAAAGGTTTAGTACCTCTTACTCCAATATTATCAGATACCCCTTATGATGCTATTTATGAATCTTCGAGTGATCATGGTGGTCAATTATGGGTGTGTAGTGCTGGAGGATCATCAGTTTCAGGTAGGTATTATGACGAAATGTGGAAATCTCTCGAGCCAGGAGATTATACTGTAGGTATATATCAAAGAAGTACTATTTATAATCCTGGTTTTAGTGGATATACTCCATCAATATTATTAACAAGTGCAACTCTTAAGGTAATACCTGAATTTTTAGCAGATCCTAATCTTACAACTGATAAACAACTTGAAGTTGTAAATAAACAAATAGATGAACAAAGAAGTAAGCAAGATGACACGAATTTTTATGAAGAAAATAATATTGTGACAGCAGGTATTAATAATGAATTGGAAACAAATACAACTGGAATTATTTCATATATAAATAATAATGGTCGCATTATTGGATTAATTATTTTTATTATATTTTTTATTCCATTTTTATGGCCCTTTTTGAGAGATTATTTTGATCCAGCAGAAAAAGAAAGACGTCATGTAAATAGAGAAAACAAAAAGAAAGAAAGATTGGAATTAGCTCAAGCATTAGTGTATCAAGGGCAAAAAGAAAAAGAAGAAGTAGAACATAGAAGAAAAATAGAACAACAAGAGATAGCGGAACAAATTAAAATAAGAAAAGATGAAGAATACCAGGAATATTCAGAATTTAGAAAAAAACTTACAGAAATGCCACGATACCAAATATGGACAAAAGATGTAATAAAAAGATGTGAAAATAAATGCCAGACTGACAAGTCTCATTTAGGCAGAAAAGTAGAAGTTCACCATCTTAAGTCTTTATATTCAATATATAAAGAAAATAATTTAGATTCGGACGAAGAAATTTTAAATTGTAAACAATTATGGGGAATTGATAATGGTATTACACTTTGTAAAGAATGCCACGATAAAATGGAAAGTTCAAAGAATAGAAGATTAAGGATATAGAATAAATTTAAGGTCGAGGTTATAAAGTTTTTAATTCTTAATAAAAAATATAATGGCGGAAACAATTAATATATCATCTAAATCTGGTAAATATTATAAAGGTGGTGGTGGAGGCTATCATTATGCTGGAGGATTATGTCCATCTTGTGTGTCTGCTTCTAGTATAAAAGAAAAAGGTAATTTGGTGGAGAGAAAAAATAATAATAATGGGAATTTATTCCTTGGATGTTCCAGGTATCCTGAATGTAAATATACTTATTATTTATATAATCCACCTAAAATAGATGAATCAAAATGTCAGATTTGTCATGGAACTGGGATTCTTAAGGAAACATGGGGAGAAGATGAATTATGTCCAGAGTGTAGTCTTAATAATGAGGAGTTTTTTTAATACTCAAGGATTTAAAAAACTCAAAGAATAGACAATATTATAATATTAAGGAATAATGAGTAACATATGAAAAAAATATACAATAAGATAAACGAATTTTGGTTAAAGTGCAGACAATGGAGTAACTCTAATATCTTAGGGTATCTTATCATTGGAGTAGTGAAAGTTATAACAATAACAGCTATAGGACTTCTTTTGTTTTACGCTTTATTCATAATAGGGCCATTCAGTGATAAAGAAACCCCTCAATGGCCTCCTGTAAGTGATTCTAGCGATACAACAAAGGATAACTGCACCGTTGCTGGCATTAATATACACGGACTAATTATGGATTATATACCAGAACATGCCGAAGGAGATCCAGGTTTTAATTATGATGCTGTCGGTTCGGAGAACATTCTCTATTTAATTAAACAAGCCAATGAAGATCCTAAAATTAAAGCATTAGTTCTTGAAATAGACTCTACAGGCGGATTTCCGGTTGCTGGAGAGGAAATCTCTAACGCTGTTAAAAACAGTGTAAAGCCAATTGTAGGACTTATAAGACAAGATGGACTTTCGGCCGCATATTGGGCCGTTAGTGGCGCAGACAAGATATTTGCTTCAAAAAACTCTACAGTAGGAAGTATTGGAGTAACTCAAACGTATTTAAATAATGTGGAAAAGAATAAAACAGATGGATATACTTTGGAGCAATTAAGTTCTGGTAAATTCAAAGATTCAGGAAATCCAGATATAGCATTAACAAAAGAGGAAAAGGATTTGTTTATGAGAGATGTGAATATTGTTTATCAGAATTTTATAGAGGCGGTATCTACTAACCGTAATATCCCACTTGATGAAGTTAAGAAATTTGCTGATGGATCGAGGGTGCTTGGAGAGAAAGCAAAGGAACTCGGAATGATTGATGAGATAGGCGGAATTAATGAAGTTGAAAACTATCTAGAGAAAAAAATTGGTGAGAAACCGGAGATTTGCTGGCAGTAGATTATAACATATGTGGCATTACGAAAATAATTGTATTGTGGCATTTCACATTTTCTTAAGGTGAGTTTTATTCTCTTTTTGTGGATATTTCCATAAATGCCTCTAATCTTAGTTGTGTTTTGGTATAGGGAATAAATCACTTGGAAGACTTAATGGGACTATAGTAAAATATAAATGTTGATCAGATTATTTGATCAGCCAGTAGAGATTAAATGTAGTGGTCGCCCTAGAACCTTTTCAAGAGCGCACATTTACACTGTGCTCTACTGAAAAGGTTTTTTGTTTTAAATAAAAATGAATGCTTAGGTTGTGGAAGTATTATATTGAAGTTAATTCTGATATAAGAAAACAAATTCGAAGTTGATCATATCACAAGCACTCATACAAATGCCATATCACTGTTCTTAACAACAAATATTGGCTACATAGAGATCGGATAAGCACGTTAAGGGACCATGTTGGAAAAGATATGAAAGAGCATGGTCTAAAATCTAAAGAGTTGAAGGTGTTTTCTAACGAATAGGAGTTTCCGTTAGAAAGGTTACTTGCACAAATACACACTTCAGCAAATGACTTTGGAGTAAAATCTATTGTTCAATCCACCAAACCTAGGACTAAAAACCTGCCTGTACGCTGGAACGCATAATTACGAAACCATTCTAGCGGAACCATTTGAGTATTTATTGTTTTGACAACGTTTCATTGTTGCTTTTCCTAAGGGAATGACAATTACCTGCAAACAAAGAAAACGGTGTATCGCTTATCCGCGAACCAGACGCAGAGATTTTTTATTTTAGATTGGTTGAAAGATTTACCATAATTCCTAGCTTGTTTTTAGAGCTAAGCTAAAGGTAATTTCTTTAAAATCAGTCTAAAATGAAGGGTCCGAGTTCGGGTCTTTCATTTTTATTACCTTTTTTTAAATACTTTCAAATACCAAGTAAAATACGTAACTTGTTATTTGAAATAAATATAAGTTATGTGTTAGTTAAATACGTTACGCTATCACTCATTACTATGAGCGTGGGCGTGACTATATCTAAATTGGTTTTTGCTCTACGTCGACGTAAATGAAACAAATTGTATTAATACGGTATGCATACCCTATATATACGGTATGCATAATGTCATACCATTTGGCAACCAAATGTCATCCAATATATATCAATAGACTCTTGGTTTGTATCCACTAAATATTGTTTAGTGGATTTTTGCTATTTGAGTAAGTAAATACCGAATTATCGATAAATTATAAGGCTATTTTTACCCCTTTTATGATTCTCCCGTGTGGTTTTCTTATATTTAGTACTATGGTAAAATGTAGACAGTCAAAGTCCAGTCCAGTCCGAGAATAGTCGATGCTGCTCTTACTAGTTATTTGAAGTTGATTGATAAAAGAAACAAGTCCAATCAACTTCCTAAGTAACATGAGAAGCATAAAAGCACTATTTCAAAAAAATCAGAAAGAAAATAATTTAGGGTGGGGTGATTATACTTGCTTAGCAGAGGCGGTTAAGGGAAGAAGGTTTAAAAGAAAGGTTTTAGGTCAAGCTATGAGTAAATTATTAATAGAAGGTGTTGATTATCAAAGTTGTGAGAAAAAAGAGGATCTTGACCACCTGGAGAATTTATCAAACCCCCTTGAGGAGAGTAAAAACGAAGAAATAAATCCTCTACAGCATGACCTTATTAGTAAAAAGGTAATATGTACCAACCCTCTCGTTTGAAGGGCTTAAATGTTATTAATTTAATTTAAAAATTATGACAAAAGACAACACAACAAAAGAAAAACGCTATCCTCTCGCAGAAGCTATGAGGATAGCCGAGGCTTTATTAGAAGAACTGAAGCCACACTGCGCAAGAATTGCTGTCGCAGGTTCTGTAAGAAGAAAGAAAGCTGACTGCGGGGATATAGAATTAGTTGCAATTCCAAAACCTTATGGAACAGGTTTATTTGAATCTGGAATTGCAACTATTCTTAATA
>JAPLXT010000095.1 GCA_026395935.1 Candidatus Nomurabacteria bacterium
GGCGATCCACGCGGACCTATGGATCCATCCGGAATCAGACTAGGCACTTGTGCAGAAACTACTCGCGGAAAGAAGGAGGCAGATATGGTGAAATTAGCAGCAAGAATGGATAAAATTTTGAGAAGTAAATAATTATGGTAAAGAGTAAAAAATTAAAATTAAAAGGAAAGCTAATAGTTATAGATGGCACAGATGGAAGTGGGAAGGCGACACAAGTGAAGCTTCTTACTGAACATCTGACAAAAGAAGGATACAAGGTAAAGATTGTAGACTTTCCAGAATACTACAAGAATTTCTTTGGAAAGTTTATCGGACACTGTCTATCAGAACAGTATTACAATTTCTTACATGTGCATCCGAAGATTGCCTCAGTTCTTTATGCTGCTGATAGATGGGAATCAAGCAAAGAACTTCGTGAGTGGCTTTCGAAAGGGTATATAGTTATAGCGAACCGTTATGTTTCCGCGAACCAGATTCATCAAGGTGGCAAGATTAAGAGTGCGAAGAAGAGAGCAGACTTTATAAAGTGGCTTGATGAGATGGAGTATGGAGTATTTGATCTTCCTCGTCCTGACATTACTTTGTATTTGAGTTTACCTATAAGTATAGTGTTAAAACTTTTAGAAGAACGGGATAGTAGTAAAATGAAGAGAGCTTATTTAAAGAAACATAAAGATGTGCACGAAAGTGATACGAACCATCTTATCAATTCTCGTAAGAGTGCTCTTAAACTTGTAAAAGAAGTTCCGAATTTTATAAAGATTGAATGTTCAAAGAAAGGGAAAATTTTGTCACGCGAGCATGTTCATGAAATGGTATATGGAAAAGTAAAAAAAGTCATAAAATAAATATGAAAATAAAAGTTAAAAAATTAAAAGATGAAGCTAAGTTACCCAGATATGCTCACCCAGGGGATGTTGGAATGGATTTGTTCTCGATGGAAACAGTAACAATTAAGCCAATGGAACATTATCGTTTTTGGCATGGATTTGCCATGGAATTCCCGGAAGGTTATGGAGGTATTATTATGGACAAAGGCAGTATTTCAAAAGCAGGGCTTCATCACATGGGAGGAGTGTTTGATGCAGGATACAGAGGTGAGTATAATACTCTGCTAGTAAATTTATCTGATAAGCCTTATACTTTTGAAGAGGGTGACAAAGTTTCTCAATTAGTTATTACACCAATAGTTATCGGAGAAATTGAAGAAACAGATACATTGAGTGAATCAGCTCGTGGGGAAGGTATGTTTGGAAGTACGGGGAGAAAATAATATGAAGTCACAAATAGAAAAATTAATACATGAAGTTTTGAAGAATCTAAAAATGGAGGACGTAAGTTTTTCTATTGAGCACCCAGAGGACTTTAAGAATGGGGATTATTCTACGAATGTAGCGATGGTTTGTGCAAAAGGGCTTAAAACTAATCCAAAAGAATTAGCAGAAAAAATAAAACAAGAACTCGAAAAGAATTTATCAAAAGAAATTTCAAAAATAGAAGTTGCGGGATCAGGATTCATAAACTTTTATTTATTACGAGATTTTTTTACTTCTAGCATAAAAGATATTTTAATAAAGAAAGAAAATTGGGGGAAGAACGAACTACTATCTGGCAAAAAAGTAATGGTTGAGTATACAGACCCAAATCCTTTCAAGCCATTTCATATAGGGCACCTAATGACAAATGCTATTGGAGAATCTGTTGCTAGGATAGTAGAATTCTCTGGTGCAAAGACTATCCATGCTAATTACCAAGGTGATGTTGGTCCACACGTAGCCAAGGCAATATATGGACTTATGAAGTTTGGATTGCCTCCATCAGGTCAGTCAGTCGGAGAACAGGCGCAATATATCGGCGAATGCTATTCGAAAGGAAGTAATCTATACGATACAGATGAAAATGCTAAGGAAGAAATAGAAGTCATAAACAAAAAAGTTTATGATAGAAGTGATGCAGAGATTAATAAAATTTATGATTGGGGGAGAAAAATAACCCTTGAAGCTTTTGAAGAAATATATAAAATTCTTGGAACAAAATTTGAATATTACTTTTTTGAAAGTGAAATGGCTGTTATAGGAGAGAAAATTGTTAGGGAAAATATTGGGAAAGTTTTTGATGAATCAGATGGAGCTATTGTTTTCCATGGAGAGAAATATGATCCAAAGTTACACACCAGAGTATTCATAAATTCCAAAGGTCTACCAACATATGAATCAAAAGAAATAGGTCTAACAATAACCAAATTTGAAAAAGAGAATCCAGATATTTCTATTGTCACGACGGCCATAGAGCAAGCTGAATATATGAAGGTAGTACAAAAAGCTATATCACTTATTCATCCAGATTACGAAAAGAGAATGAAGCATATAACTCATGGAATGATGAAGTTCGCATCTGGTAAAATGTCTTCTAGAAAAGGAAATGTTATTACAGGAGAATCATTATTAAGAGATTCCATGGATATTGTAAAAGAGAAAATGAAGAATCGTGAGATGGAAGATGAAGAAAAAAAGAAAATTTCAGAAGTAGTAGGAGTTGCAGCACTTAAATACTCAATACTCCGATCTTCACTTGGTAGTGATATTGTTTATGATTTTGAAAAGTCTATTTCTTTTGAAGGGGATTCGGGTCCTTACCTACAATACACAACAGTTCGAGCTAATTCTATTTTAAATAAAGCTAAAGAATTTAAACTAGAAACTAGAAACTCTAAACTAGAAACTATTCCTACAGAAGTTACAGAATTAGAAAAATATTTATATCAATTCCCTGAAATTGTAGAACATGCATATGAAAAGTTAGAACCTCATCATATAGCTACGTATCTGACCCTACTTGCAAGCGCTTTCAATACTTTCTATGGTAATACTCAAATACTTGCGGAAGAAAATAAATATATGGCTTATCATTTAGAACTTGTGAAGTCATTTTATCAAACTATGAAGAACGGCCTCTGGCTTCTAGGTATTGAAGTTCCGGAGAGGATGTAGAAAATAATTAAGAATTATGAATTATGGAAACAGCAGAAGAAAGACTAAATAAAATAGAGGAAAGGAATAAAAAGGTAGAGCTGGATAAGGCTTGGGAGACAAGTTTTGTTAGAATTTTATCTATAAGCATTATTACTTATATTGCAGCTATTTTTGTTCTGTATAGTATTGGGGTATCTAAACCATATTTAAGTGCCTTAATTCCCGTGCTTGGTTTCATTCTTTCTACGCAATCAATCCCTATTGTAAAAAAGTATTGGATTAAGAATAAATAGTCTTCTTGCATTTTTGGGAAATATTGGTATTATTTATATACATGCAGTGAAGAGGTTATCGCCTCGGAGCATTGGGAAGAAACATCGTGAGGCAAGACCTCACGACGAAGTAGAACCCTTTAAATGAGAAGTAAACGAGGTGGTACCACGAGAGAAGCTCGTCCTTGTATAGCAATTATTGTAATTGTTGTACGTGGACGAGTTTTTTTATTAAAGTGGCATATCTACGCCATGGCGTAGATATGCCACTAGAGAAAATATAGAAAAATATTATTAGTTATAAAAATTTAAATATATGGAAGATAAAAAGAAAACAAATGAAATAGTGAAGTCGCAATTGGCACTCCGAGAAGAAGCTATTTTGCAATTCTGGAAAGAGAATGACGTCTTCAAGAAGAGTTTAGAGAAAGATGCACCTAAGGGAAAGTATGTTTTCTATGATGGACCTCCTTTTGCTTCAGGACTGCCTCACTATGGGCACATTCTCGGTAGTACTGTGAAAGATGTTATTGGTAGATACAAGACCATGAGTGGCTATACTGTACCTCGTCGTTGGGGTTGGGATTGTCATGGATTGCCGATTGAGAACATTGTTGAGAAGGATTTAGGTATCTCAGGCAAGAAAGCTATTGAAGCTCTAGGTATAGATAAATTTACTGATCATGCTCGTAGTAAAGTTCTTACTTATGTAAATGAATGGAAGAAGACGGTGGATCGTATGGGTCGCTGGGTAGATTTTGATAATTCATATAAAACGATGGATAACACTTTCATAGAGAGTGTCTGGTGGGCGCTAGGTGAGATGAACAAGAAGGGATTACTTTATGAAGGAGTGAGAGTTCTTGCTTATTGTCCACGTTGTGAGACTCCGATAGCAAATTCCGAAATAGCTATGGATAATAGCTATAAAGATATTACAGATATTTCTGTATATGTTAAATTTAAATTAAATCCGGGGCAAAAATATGGGGAAGGTAAGGAGACAAAAGATTCTGCCTATTTACTTGCATGGACGACAACTCCATGGACTCTTCCAGGGAATACTGCGATTGCTATTAATAAAGATATTATT
>JAPLXT010000092.1 GCA_026395935.1 Candidatus Nomurabacteria bacterium
AGTAAAATACATTTGGTCCGTAATTTTTTCGGGTATTCTCCCAATTACCTCTACCCAGTCAGAAAAATAACTCATAGAATAGAAAATAATTAATTTAGGAGAGTATTTTTGTACAAGTTCCTTTAATCCTTGAGCTCGTAATCTCCTATATTCACTGAGATATGATTCTCTCGTTTCAAATCCTTGAACATCACCATAAGGCCATACTGAAGTGCTTGGGGAAGGAAGTGGCATAAGCTCAATTGTGGCTGCTTCGTTCTTTTCTCCATTCGCAAGAATAGAATGTTGAAAATCTAAAATTCCTTCTTTGCACGGTATCACTCCATTTTTAAGGAATAATAATAGCGCAATAGGAAACTTCCATGTTGATTGTATTTTTGAATTTGGTAAAAAGGGAGATAAATTTGTTAAATCACGAATACTATTATCAATAGGACGGCTTGCATCAAACATTCCATTTATTGTCGGCAACAAGAATTGTCTTTCTAGCATCTCTCTGTCAGCCACAGCATCAGTACTATGAAAACCTTCTTCCATACCAACAAGCCACACTGGAGATTCTAAACTGCCATATCCCCAAAAATTCTTTATTCTATTATGTAATATATCTGGCGTAATCATCTATCTTATAAATTATAATAGCTTTCTTAATATTATTCTTCCAGTTAATACTCCCATTCAACTATCATCAATGATTTTGCTGATACTCCACAATCTAATGCGCCTTCAATAAACTTCGTTTGTGCATTAGTTAATCTGTCTTTACCTTTATGTTTACCTTCACAAAATAAAACTTCATTATCTTTCCATGCAAATACATCAAAGCAAGCAGTCGTTTTCCCAGTTTTCCATATATTACGGAGTAAAGCCTCTTTGTCTGGGGGAATAAATATATTGTGGGGTGATAGTTTCCAACTTGCAGGCATATCTTTTAAAAAGTGAATACCTCCATATGTTTCTACCCAGACACCATCCCAGCCAGAATCAATAAGTAATCCAAGTATAGCAAGTTCAGCAAATACACCTTTCCCTTTATAATTTACAACAGGTTTCTTTCCAAAATCAAACTTAGGCAATTCTCCTAACCATTTTGAAAAAGTAGGATGACATACAGGCAAATCAACAATAGCCCCAGATGGTAAGGATACATTCATTGTGCCTGTCGGAGTTAATTCATTTATCATACATTATTTTTTACCTTGTTTATTTTGATACTTCAAGAGTTTTTCCATTGGTGATAAACCATTAATAGATTTATGTGGGAAATAATTCCAAGCATCGCTTACTAATTCAAGAATATTACTCAATTCTGAAACATCTCCACCACGGTCAAACATAGCCACAACATGCTGATAATCACCACTATCTTCCTCATTATAAATAACATCTATTACATGCTCCAAACTAAAATCACTCTCAGTTTCTTTAAGCATTTTAATAACCTCCTGCTCAATTTCCTTCCTTCTTTCTAGAATTTGTTGTTTTGATTCAATTTCCATAAAATAAGTTATACATTACACTTTCGCATATAAATGCTCTTGAAAATCAAAGAACGTTGAGCGTATCAAACCTACATCTCCTAAAATATTTATTGCATCAGACACAGTCTTATATTTAAGATTTAGTAATTGTGATAATTTCTCTTCACCTAATTCTTCTACTCCTTTTTCTTGATATTTAGAGATTACAAAGTCTAAAAATTCTTTATTGTTTTCATCTACTCCTTCAAAAATATTCTCTTTAGTATTATCTACTCTTTGTTGTCTAGTGATTAAAGGAGTGTTATATGATAGATAAGAAAGAACATCAAATAAGTCACAGTCTTCACCATTAACCACTCTTTGAATATTATCTAATTGCTCTAAATCTATTCCCATATCAAAAAGTCTATTTAAAAATTCTTTTCTAGTTACAGGGTTTGACCATATCTTCCTCAATTCTTCTTCATTCTTAAAGAACTCTGGTAATACTCCATATATCTTTGTTATAAATTCTTCTGATGAAAGTGGCCTTCCATCTGCTCCCCAGAAAGAAGTAGATATCATGTGCTGTATCTCTCTTTCTTTACCATCACGAAGTTTTATCTTCAATTTCTTTCTAGGTTGATTATCACATTCACAAGGAGACTTTCCGCATACAGGACATATCTTTGGTCCCTTTTCGCATATACATGGGTTCTGTCCGCATATGGAACACTCTCTAGGTGGCTTACTTTCACATTCACATGGATCTTTCCCACATTTAGAACAAA
>JAPLXT010000118.1 GCA_026395935.1 Candidatus Nomurabacteria bacterium
GGTGAAATATAAAAGTATATTTTTTCTTTTGAATTCGTCTTGGCTGTTTCTATAAGATTCTTCGATAAATCAGAAGCCACTACATTTGCCCCAACATGAGCAAATACATTAGCAAAATACCCATGCCCGCAAGCCAAGTCATAAACCTGTTCCCCTTTCTTCAAATCAAGCACGCGCAAAAGGTTAGGCAAAATAACCTTTGCCTGATAGCTTTCATCATTCTTCAATAATTCATCATACCAGCTCGCAACCTTATTCCACGAGGTGTCTTTGTTATTTTGCATTTAAATTTTTATATTATTAATAGACTTCCTGTTGATAACACTTCTCACAATAAACAATCTCTGGTCTATCTGGTGAATATGAAGTTTCAAATTCATTCTTACATCCTTCTTTCATACAAGAACGATGCCAGAGTTTACGAGGAGGACGAAGGGCTATTCTTTCTAGATAACGACAATTAGGACATTTTCTGGGTATTGGAATCTTTAGTCTCTTATATATTTCTAATTCTTGATCTACTATATTAAAATTTCTATCACAAGATAAACATTGTATTATTTCTTTCGTAATATCATCCTTTGTGTCTAAAATAGAGTCTGGTAAATCTTCTGTTTTGATAGTTTCTTCTCCTTTTCTTATTTTTATATCATCTTGCCAGTTAAAATCATTCTTTAATGCTTCCTCTTTAGTGATAGGCATATATACTTGTCCTTGAGTTTCATTATAACCAAACGGAGATAGTAAAGACGGAAAGAATTCCCCATATTCTCCTGTTTTCTTCATGTGTTCTATTATTTTTTCTTTGAGTTCTATGTATTCTTCTTTAGAATATTGTTTGTTTATAATACAATAATTAGATTTTTTAAGACCTATACAACCAAATAGATTTTGAGAATTATGAACAGAATCACAGTACTCAATGAATGAATTGTCATAACTTAAATGAGAAAATTTTATGTTTGAAGAATTAGTAATTGCGTGTGATTCATAAATAAGTTCAGAAATACCTATTCCTGTGTTATGAGCATCCATAATTTCTTTTCCAATAACTACAATAGAATTACTTACCTCTTCTGAATCGAAAGCGTCATATACATTTCTACAATTCTTAGAGTTAGCAATAACATCTCCTGTTACATTTACAGCAGAAATAATCTGAGCATATTTATGAAAAGCTTTCTCTTTGATAATTTTAAGCCAAGATAATTTTAGTGATTCTCTTGTTTTAAAAGAGTCTAATTTCAAGTTGTTTATTTTGTTTGAGTATTCCTCTTTAGTTAGCTGTTGATTCTCAAAAACGTATTTTTTATTTCTAAGGTTATAAGACAAGAAACAATTCTGACAATTAATACAGTCAAAACAGTAATAACAATCAATAGAATTTTTAGCTAATAAACAATATTGGCAATTGTAACATCCATTTGAAGAAACACATTCATACAACATGACACCTCCATCTGTACACATATTGGAATCAGCAGAATCTTTTATTTTACTCCAACATTGACTAAGATGTAGTGAATTTTCGCAATCAAAACATTCATATGATAAAAAAAGATTCTTATTGTCACCAGAATGATTAGTATAATCAGAATTAATTGAATTTTTATTTAATAAAGCTAGTCTTGGAACTTTTAGTTGAAGCTCTTTAAATTGCTCAAAAAATGACCTAGAAAAATCAAATTCACATCCAAATGACTTTTCATCCCATCCATCACCCCACCAACATTTTTGACAATAAATTTTATGAGGAGAATCTGGATGATACATTGTAACAGTTGATTTCCCGCATAAATTACAGTCTCTTCTATATAAAGTTCTTTCGTTTCTCCAAGCGTATTTTCTTTGATTTCTACAGTCTAAACAGAATGTTGGGGCAGGAACTTTCATTTTCTCATAAAACAAAAAATCATCCGACTCAATAATGAAGTCCTTCTTACAATTCTGACAGGTCTTAACCTCATTTTTCATATATATAAATAATACACTAAATCATAACTTTATTCAATTGAGCAGATTTTTACATTTTTGTGACGGCCGTCACAAAAATGTAAAAATCTTAAAATTATCCCTATCTGGATACTTATATTATTCAATTATCGTCATATCACTAGCAGAAATCCCTTTTTCTACATAATCAGGAATTTCATTCTTACGACGAATTAAAAATATACAGAGAAGTCCTATCGCTATAATCCCAGCAAGTCCTAAATAAATCAGAGTTTTATTATTGAGTTCATTTTCCACACTGCCTGCACTGGCACCCAAGTCATTCAAATTTATAACATCCGGAGAATTGGATATACTGGAAGCTTGATCGCTCGCTACAATATCAGCCTTCACTATATTACCTTGTGAATTACTGGCAGAATAATTTTTTGTAGAATATGTTTTCTGTTTTGGATAAGTAGCAAAAACTTGCCCCGAAGTATCTATAATAGAAATAGAACTCAAATCGTTAAAATCAAAACCTGTGATTTTCGGTGAAAATTTTAGTTTTTTATTTGGTAGTATTACCATTCCTTCAGGAATTAAGAATGAATGAACGCTACCTTTCAATATCCATTTATTTAGGGACATTTCATAACTAGAATTATTCTCTATCTCTACAAATGGATCAGTATAAGTCCCCACTGAACTTATACTAACTCCAGATGGAATAACTTTTATCGTAAGTCTATCAGTCGCATCAGGTTTAGTATCAAAAATAGAATCAGAATAAGAAAGAGTAAGTACATACTCCCCTGGATAATCATAAACATAACTAAACGGATCTGATAAAGATAATTGCTTTTGCATCCCATCCCCAAAATTCCAAACAAATTTGCCTAAGATTATTTTCTCTTTATTAAGCCCTGTTGTACTGTGGTCTATACTAAAAGGAACGCCGGCGGTGACAATTTTCGGGGCGATAATTTTGGTAACTATTTTGTAAATTACTGGTGTATTATTTTTAACAGAAATAGGATCAACTATTTCATCTACTGGATTATCAGTACTATTGTCTAATGAATTATCAGAGGGATTATTATTAGAAGAATTTGCTGTTCCGGGAGTAGGGGTTAATTCTTCGAGGTCACCACTTAGTGAATTACCATTACCATTAGCACCATCTGATGTTGTATAAGTGACGGAATCAAGTGGGGAATTTTTATCACCATTGTTTATAGAAACTGTTCCCTCTCCACCCTTACTTAAGTTAGGTAAACTAAAATCTGATGAAGAAAAAATAATTATAGAACTACCCCATTTAGAAATAAATGAGGAAATCTGTGATTTAGAAACAATAATACCGTACTCACCCTTATGTAAATATTGTGAATTAGAATAACTACTTATTCCATGATTTGATTCTGTTGAATCCCCTACTAAAAGTTTAATTTTTGTAACATCAACATCACTACTATCTGGATTATAAATTTCAACCCAATCAATATCTGTCCCATCTAAATCATACATTATCTCAGTAATCTCAAGACCAGCATGCGCTAAATTCACACAAGAAAAAAACATAACAATGAAAACTACAGAATATTTTATTCTTTTTATACTCATAAAAATTTATTCTAAAACTTTTCTTAAAACATCTTCCGGAACTTCTTTTTTAGTTTTACGTTTCTGCCAAGAATCTCCACTGGTCTTTACTTCTGGCTCAGAAATTTTTTCCTCTACTTTAATTATAACTGGCTCAACTTTTTTTACTTCTGGTTCTGGAATTCTTTCCTCTACTTTAATTACTACTGGTTCTTCTTTTTTAGCTTCATGATTATGATTTGCTGTCTTCAGAAGTAAATCCTTAAGTGATGCCTTCTTCTCTTCAGAGGCTTCCTTTACAGGTGCTATATACTCATTCTTAATTCCTTTTGGAACTTCATGTTTAAGTGATGAAAGCGACATAGGAGCTGGAATATTTTTCTCTACTTCTTTCGCTTCTATTTTATTATTAGACATTTCACCCTTATTATTTATACCAATCTTTTGCAGTAAACCTTTTAAAAGCGGAGATGGGCCTGTATGTTTTCTCTCTCCTTTTACAAAATGGTTATTATGATCTGAGTGATTATTATTGTAATTTGGAACATTTTGCTTTGTCTGTTCTTTATTCTTTGAAACTCTAAAATTTTTATCAGTCACCCCAAATTCAATACCTAAAGCTGCAAGTGGCGCAGTAGAAACCTTTTCTTCCTGTCTAGATGACCTTGAAGCTATGAATCCAGTAGCGGGCTTCAACTCACCGCTTTTAATCTTAAACATACATTCCTTACAATATACGGGCCTGCCTTCTTGAGGCTCAAAAGGCACCATTGTAACCTTTCCGCAATTTGAACAATCAGCTTTATATTTCGCTTCACCTTCTCCTACTTGAAGCATTCCACTCCACTTCAAAATCTCATCTTCAACTTCTTTACGAGGGCGAGTATAAAGCTTGCGAGATAATTCTATAATTTTTTCTTTGACACCTTTTGCCAAATCTATCTTCATAGGTGGAAGAGTTGTAGCAGAAAATGGACGACTAGTTACGCCATCAATCATTAACTTCACATATATATTGTAGTTAGGTAAATTCACTAAATCTTGAGCGGTGAATTCAGGCTCAAACTCTTTCTCTAGAAATTCTGCATCATCACCTCCGACGCGGAATATGATCATAGTCCCGACGTTGCCAAAGACTGCGTCACGAACTTTTGAACCATCTTTATTCTCAAGCTGAGCTGTGTATTGGTGAGCGACAGTAAGATTGAGACGATATTTACGAGCTTCTGAAAGAATATTTGCAAAGGCATCTGTCGCAAAGTTTTGGAATTCATCGACATATAAATAGAAATCTTTACGTTCATCCTCAGGTATACGCACACGCTCCATGGCTGCAAGTTGAATCTTGGTAATAATCATACCACCCAAAAGCGCAGAATTATCTTCACCGACACGCCCCTTGGAAACGTTCACTAGGAAAATTTTCCCTTCGTTCATTATTTTAAAGATATCAATAGTGGATTTAGACTGACCGACAACATTACGAATAATAGAAGTCGATAGGAATTGCCCGACTTTATTTTGAATCGGAGCGATAGCTTCATTTCTAAACTGTTCACGCCATTGCTCATACTCATGAACCCAGAAAGCCTTCACAACAGGATCCTTTAAATTACCTATTATCATCTGACGATAATCTTTGTCCACAAGCAAACGAGGAATACCTAGAAGTGTAGTCCCTGGAGTGTCGAGTAAAGCTAAAATGGCATTATTTAAAATGTATTCCATTCTTGAACTCCAAGCATTGGCCCAAATCTTTGTAAAAATTCCCATTAGCCCTGAAGCTACCAAGTGCTTGTACTTCGGATCATCAAGCTGAATGACATTAAAACCAATATGAAAATCAGAATCAGCTGGGTTGAAATAGATAACATCCTTAGCTCGATGCTCTGGAATAAGGTGGAGAATTTCTTCTACTGTTTCTCCGTGAGGGTCCACCACGCAGACGCCTTCGCCGTTTTGAATATTTTGGACTATTAGGTTAGATAGGAGTACAGACTTACCAGTACCTGATTTACCAAGTACATACATATGCTGACGACGGTCCTTACGTTTTATACCAAAGACAGTATTACTACTACGAAAGTTCGTTTTACCAAAATAAGTAATGTCTCGATTTTGTGGAATTTCTGTTTCCATATATTAGCTATAGTATACCTTTATTCTTTAAAATATAAAAGAGCACAGTGTTGAGTTATTGACAAAATTATTTCCAAGATGTAA